>CAZKUL010000073.1:0-14005 GCA_964555945.1 uncultured Planctomycetales bacterium | reverse complement strand
TGTCAATGCGGATGAAGTGGCCAGTGCTATTGCCAATTCGATGAAGGCGGAAAAGCTGGTCCTGTTGACGGACGTGCCCGGTGTCATGCGTGATTTAAAAGATATAAGTACCTTAATGTCAACGTTAACCCTGGCCCAAGTCGATGAATTGATCAAAAGTGACGTTATTGTAGGCGGAATGATCCCCAAGGTCAATTCCTGCGTGGAAGCGCTAAAAGGAGGTGGTGTCCACAAAACCCACATCGTTGATGCCCGCATGCCGCACGCATTGCTGTTGGAGTTCTTTACGGACCAAGGGGTAGGGACGCAAATTATAAAATCATGAAAGCTAACGAAATATACCAAGAATATAACGATCATATCCTTTTGACCTACACCCGCATGCCCGCGATTTTTGTCAAAGGCAAGGGATCTGTGTTAACAGATATTAGGGGCAAGAAATATCTGGATTTCTTTCCGGGTTGGGGTGTGAGCAATTTAGGGCATTGCCATCCCAAGGTCATGGGAGCCGTGCGTGAGCAGATCGGAAAATTGATCCATATTCCCAATAATTTGTACAACCCGCATCAGGCCAGGTTAGCCAAGGAACTCATACGCATTGCCTTTGAAGGTAAAATATTCTTCTGTAATAGCGGGGCTGAGGCCATTGAAGCTGCCATAAAATTTGCGCGAGCCTATGGGGAGGGCAACAAAACAGAGATCATCACGACGCTTAATGCCTTTCATGGCCGCACCATGGGCGCGTTGACGGCGACTGGGCAAATTAAGCACCAAAAGGGTTTTGCCCCCCTGGTCCCCGGATTTAAGCATGTGCCCTTTAATGATATCCAGGTCTTGAGGTCTTCTATTACTGACCACACCGCGGCCATCATCATTGAGCTTGTTCAAGGTGAAGGTGGGATCAATGTGGCTTCTCAGGAATATGTAAAGGCCATTCGTCAGATCTGTGATGAGAAAAAGATCCTGATGGTCCTGGATGAAGTGCAGACAGGTATGGCACGCACAGGTGAAATTTTCGGCTTTAAACATTATGGCGTCCTTCCTGATATCATGTGTCTGGCCAAAGCCTTGGGTGGTGGCTTGCCCATCGGTGCGATGATTGTTAAAAAAGAACTGGCCGATGTCTTTAAGCCTGGCATGCATGGTTCAACCTTTGCCGGCAGCCCTCTGGTATGCAAAGCGGCCCTGGGTGTGATCAAAGCGATTTATGCTGAGAAAATCATGAAAAATGTTAAAGTTCAAGGACCGTATCTGATAGAGAAATTAAATGAGCTTAAGCAAAAGTTCAACATAATTAAAGAAGTGCGCGGGCTTGGTCTTATGATAGGGGTTGAATTGACACAGGATGGTACGGGCATTTTTAAAGAATGTTTTAACAGGGGACTCATCATCAATTGCACCCAAGGCAATGTGCTGCGCATCATGCCCGCGCTCAATGTGACCAGGCGACAAATTAACAAGGCCATGCACATTCTAGAGACAGCGATTGAGGCAACGTTAAAAAAGGAAACAGTTCTTCCTGAAGGAACTGTCATTCCCGCGAAAGCGGGAATCCAATAATAGAATTAATTTTGTTTTAGATTCCCGCTTTCGCGGGAACGACATTTATTTTAGGAACATATGAAACGCGACCTAATTACATTGTTGGACTATACCAGTGCTGAAGTGCTGGCATTGATTGATTCCGCCGACCGCTTAAAGAAACAAAAGGGAAAGTTACGCGCTGACTTGAAAGCTAAGTCAGTGGCTCTGGTCTTTCAAAAACCGTCGAACCGTACACGTGTCTCTTTTGAGGTTGGGGTGTATGAATTAGGGGGCCATTGCCTTTATTTGGGGCCGGATGAGATAAGCCTGGGGAAGCGTGAAACCACCCATGATGTGGCCAAGACCCTTTCGCGCTATGTGCATTGCATTGTAGCACGCGTTTTTGATAACAAAGATATCGTCGAATTGGCCCAATATGCTGAGGTGCCGGTCATTAATGCCTTGTGTGATTTGTATCATCCCTGCCAGGCACTGGCAGATATTCAAACAATCCGTGAGCAGTTTGGTAAATTTAAAGGTTTGACCTTAAGTTATGTTGGCGACGGGAATAACGTGTTTCATTCCCTGATGGTTGCCTGCGCCAAGGTGGGTGTCAATATCCGTTTCGCCGGCCCTCGCGGTTATGACCCTGATCCACAGATCGTTGACCGTGCTAAAGATGTGGCTAAAAAGAATAAGTGCGTCATTGAATTAGGACGCGACCCTAAAGAAGCAATCAAAGGCGCCCATGTGATTTATTCAGACGTCTGGGTCAGTATGGGCCAGGAGGCGGAAACAGCCCGACGCATCAAAGAATTTAAGGGATATCAAATCAATGAGGATTTGGTCAAAGGGGCCCATAAAGATTATATTTTTATGCACTGCCTGCCCGCGCATCGCGGGTTGGAAGTGACGGCGGGTATCATCGACGGAAAACATGCGGTCATCTTTGACCAAGCCGAAAATCGCCTGCATGCGCAGAAAGCAGTCTTATTGAAATTATTAGCTGCGGCGACATAGGTATTGGAAATATTGTTTGCGAAACATTAAGGGATTTTCCGCCAAATGTCTGCGAAGATTTACGATAAAAATGTTCCAAATACAGAGAGTCTATTAGAACATTTTTATCGTAAACTGAAGCAGACGGCGGAAATATCCCGTTGAGCAAACAATATTTCCAATAGCTATGTCGCTTGCAAGAAAGGCAATTATGAAGAAAGTCGTTCTAGCCTATTCGGGTGGTTTAGACACCAGCTGTCTCATTCGCTGGCTCAAGGACAAAGGCTATGAAGTCATTGCCTTCATGGCGGATGTGGGGCAGGGGAGTGATTTTAAGGCCATCGAAAAGCGTGCGTTGGCGACCGGCGCCTCCAAGGTTTACATCCTGGATTTGAAGCAGGAATTCGTCAAAGATTATGTCTTTCCGGCCATAAAAGCTAATGCCGTGTATGAAGGGAAATATTTCCTGGCAACCGCCTTGTCGCGCCCTTTGATTGCCAAGCATCAGGTGGCTGTGGCCAAAAAGGAAAAAGCAACTGCCATTGCGCACGGCTGTACGGGGAAGGGCAATGACCAGGTGCGTTTTGAAGTGACGGCCAAGATTTTAGCGCCCCATCTGGAATTGTTAGCACCCCTGCGTACTTGGGAATTCAAGACCCGTGAGCAGGAAATTGAATACGCCCATAAGCATAAGATCCCCATTGATGTCACCAAAAAGAGTCCCTATTCGACGGACATCAATCTCTATGGCCGCTCCATTGAGTGCGGCATTCTGGAAGATCCCTGGGTTGAGCCCCCGGAAGAGATTTATGCGATGACTAAAAATCCGCTTAAATGTGCCAATCGTCCGGAATATGTGGAGGTGGAATTTGCCAAAGGCAATCCCGTTAAAGTCAATGGCAAGGCATATGGCCCGGTTGAACTTATCCTCAAGCTCAATGAGATTGGTGGACGAAACGGGGTGGGACGTGTGGACATGGTGGAAAACCGTTTGGTGGGCATTAAGTCCCGTGAAATCTATGAAAACCCGGCAGGCACGGTTTTGATGACAGCGCATAAAGAACTTGAAGCGCTTGTCCTTGACCGTGAGACCTTGCATTATAAAGAATTACTTTCTCCGCGATGGGCGGAATTGACCTATTATGGCTTGTGGGAAACACCCTTGAAGGTTCAGCTAGATGCCTTTATTCACAAGACCCAAGAACGCGTCAGCGGTGTCGTGAAGCTAAAATTATTTAAAGGCAGCTGCCAGGTGGCCGGCCGAAAATCACCGTTCTCCCGTTACAAGGAAGAACTGGCAACCTACGGCGACAAAGATATCTTCGACCCCAAACTTTCAGAAGGCTTTATTAGAATCTGGGGCATGCCGTATTGATGTTGTTCGACCAAAAAAGGAAATTTCATGACTAAACTCTGGGGTGCGCGGTTTGAGAAGATGTCGGATCCACTGGCGGATCAATTTACATTTAGTATTGGCTATGACCATCGTTTGGCTAAATATGATGTGATAGGTTCGATCGCCCATGCCCGGATGTTGGGCAAGCAGAGGATCATTCCAAAATCTGATGCGGCCAAGATCATCGCTGGTCTAAAGAAAATTCTGCTGCAGATTGAATCAGGAAGATTCAAGTATGACACTAAGGCAGAAGACATTCATACGGATATTCAAAACCGGCTTAAACTGATCGTTGGCGCTTCTGCGGATAAGCTCCATACAGCTCGCTCGCGTAATGATCAAGTCGTCTTGGACATGAAACTTTATGCCAAAGATGAAATTTCCAAACTCATCGTTGCTGTTGCTGATTTGCAGGAGTCGATCCTGGATTTTGCTATTAAAAATAAGGATGTCATCATTCCCGCTTATACCCATTTGCAGGCCGCACAGGTGGTTCTCTTGGCGCACCACATGCTGGCCTATATGGAGATGCTCGAGAGGGATAAGACTCGCCTTGTAGATTGCGCGAAGCGAACAGATTTTATGCCTTTAGGTTCCTGTGCTTTATCTGGGACATCCCTTAAGACCGACCGTGCCTTTGTGGCGCGGGAGCTTGGATTTAGTCAGCTGGCGGCAAACAGTATGGACGCCGTTTCTGACCGGGATTTCATTATTGAACTGATCAGCGTGTGTGCCATGATCTCAACTCATCTTTCCCGTGTTGCAGAGGATTTGATATTGTGGGCCACCAAGGAATTTGATCTGGTAGATATTGATAGCAGCTTCTGTACCGGTTCATCCATTATGCCGCACAAGAAGAATCCCGATGTGTTGGAATTAGTGCGGGGCAGCAGCGCTCAAATCGTGGGCCATTTGACTCAAATTCATGTTTTATTAAAGGGTCTTCCACTGACGTACAATCGTGATCTCCAACTGGATAAACCAGCGCTTTTTGACACGGTAGATACCACCAAGCGTATGCTTCTGGTTTTAGTTAAAATATTTGCCACCCTGAAGGTCAAAAAGGGCAATGCCGCCAAACGCATAGAAGATGAGAGTTTTTTTACCGTCGATGTGATGGATTATCTGGTCAAAAAAGGTGTATCCAACCGCGATGCCCACGACATATTAGGCCGCATGGTCCGCGACTGCCTGGATCAAGGCAAGCCAATATCTTCATTAAGCGAAAAAGAGCTAAAGCAATATTCTCCCGCGTTAGATACGCACATAAAAAAACTTTTCAATCCTCAAATGTCTGTTAAAATTAAGGCTTCTTTGGGATCCACAAATCCGGATTTTGTAAATACGCAGCTGAAATATTGGACTAAAGAATTAAAATAATTTAGCACAATCGTCAAACAGACGTTGGGATAGTTTTTGGAGCCAAAACGCGCGCTTTTGCTCCTGACTTATCCAGGAATAAGTAAGTAGCATTTAGCGTTTTGGCGGAAAAAATTATTCCAACGTCTGTTTGTAGCAATTCTTGGAAATTAAAGGGGATTTAAATAAATGCATGACTTTCATTTCAAAAACGGTGAGCTTTGTTGTGAAGACGTAAAAGTTTCTGCGATTGCAAAATCAGCAGGCACACCTTTTTATCTTTACAGCTATAAGACCCTCACCGACCATTTTATCAAGATCCAAAAGGCTTTTGCCAAACTCAACCCCATCATCTGTTTCGCCATGAAATCCAATGGCAATCTGAGCGTGGTCAAAAGTTTGGTGGATCTGGGCGCTGGCATTGACATTGTCTCAGTGGGCGAATTAAAAAAAGCCCTGATCGCGGGCGCATCCCCAAAGAAAATCGTCTTTGCCTCTGTGGGAAAGACAGAGGAAGAAATTGCTTTTGCCATCAAGACAGGCATCTTATTGTTTAATGTGGAGTCTGAGCCGGAATTGGCGGAGATCAATCGCATGGCCAAAAAGATGGGAAAAAAGGTGCAGGCAGCCTTGCGGATTAACCCGGATGTGCCGGCACCAACGCATGAGTATACCAATACGGGTTCCTTAAAAAAGAAATTCGGCATTGATTTACGCACCACCCGTCACATTTTCAAGGCGCAAAATAAATACAGTCACGTAAAGATCAATGGTGTCCATATCCACATTGGTTCACAGATCACCTCTGGCGCCCCTTTTGTGGGAGCCATAAAAAAAGTGATTGCTTTCATTGAAGAGTTACGGGCTGAAGGAATCCATATCGAATATTTGGATATTGGCGGCGGCTTGGGGATAATTTATAAGGATGAAAACCCCCAAACAGCCCAGCAATATGCCGATAAAGTGGTCCCCTTATTAGAGAAAACGGGCTTGAAGATCATCATGGAGCCGGGCCGTTTTATTGTAGGCAATGCAGGCATATTCGTGACCAAGGTCCTTTATGTCAAAGACAATGGAGTCAAGAAGTTCATGATTGTCGATGGTGGCATGAATGATTTGATCCGGCCGATGCTTTATGACGCGTATCATGAGATCGTTCCTTTAAGGCAAACCAAGGGTGATAAACAGAAATTTGATGTGGTAGGCCCTATTTGCGAAAGCGGGGATTTTTTTGCCCATGACCGTCTTTTGCCACAAGTCAAAAAGAATGATCTTCTGGCGGTGATGAGCGCCGGTGCTTATGGCTATGTGATGTCCAGCAACTATAATGTGCGCCCGCGGGTGCCCGAGATCATGGTCAAAGGTAATCAATTTAAAGTTGTTAAAGAGCGGGAGACCTTCGAAGATTTAATGCGCGGGGAGAAAATGGTGAGATGGTAAGAATTCCTTTTATGAAGATGGTAGGGGCGGGCAATGATTTTATTGTCATCGATCCTCAGCCCTCTCTTGATTATGTCAAATTTACCCAGGCCATCTGCTCGCGTCACACAGGAGTCGGGGCGGACGGTGTGCTTGTGCTCGAGAAATCCACGACATCTGATTATCGGATGCGCATTATCAATGCGGACGGCTCAGAGGCGGAGATGTGCGGGAATGGGGCCCGGTGCATGGCAGTGCATATTGCTTCCCATTTAAAGCCGGGGAAGCCTTTGTTTGGCATGGAAACATTGGCCGGGGAAATACTGGCTGAGACACAGGGAGAGGTAGCCAGTGTGCGTCTCTCCAATCCGCGTAACTATATGCCCCAATTAAATATTACGGTCGCCAATCAAAAACTTCAGGTGCATCATATTGATACCGGTGTGCCTCATACGATTGTGTTTGTGGATGGGTTGCAGGAAGTGGATGTCAATAGCCTGGGACGTCTTATCCGCAATCATCCGCGCTTTGCGCCGCGGGGGACGAATGTGAATTTTGTCGAACGCGCGCGGGAAGGAATGGTGGCCGTACGCACCTATGAACGGGGTGTTGAGGCCGAGACATTGGCCTGCGGAACTGGGGCAGTGGCCTCAGCGCTGATTGCATTTCTGTGTGCCCATCCAGGCGTTAAAAAACAAAAAGGGGCCACGATGAAGGTATTGACAGCGAGCAAGGAGATTTTGGAGATATCCTTTGATTTGGATGAGGGTGCCAAGATCGATAATGTGTGGCTCAAAGGCTCAGCGAAGCTTATCGCTAAAGGAGAGTATTACTACAATGGATAACAAGAAATTCTACGGTGCATTTACTGCATTGATAACGCCCTTTAACACTCACGGTATTGATGAGAACGCCTACAAGAAGTTAATTGACTGGCAAATTAGCCAAGGCATCCACGGATTGGTCCCTTGCGGGACGACCGGTGAATCACCGACCCTTTCAGAAAAGGAGCACGAAGCTGTCATTGACCTTTGTGTCCAAACTGTTGCCAAAAGGGTCCCTGTCATAGCAGGTGCCGGTTCTAATTCTACCAGCGAGGCTGTGCATATGACCCAGCATGCCGCCAGGGTTGGCGCTGACGCCGTTTTAGTCGTTACGCCCTATTATAACAAACCCACCAACAAGGGTATTTACCTGCACTATAAAGCCATCAGTGAGAGTGCGGATATCCCCATTATCCTTTACAATATTGCCGGACGCACGGCCAGGAATATTGAACCGGATCTAATGGCCAAACTTGCCGGCATTAAGAATATCATTGGCGTCAAGGAAGCCTCAGGCAATCTGGAACAAATGAAAAAGATACGGGAATTGTGCCCGAAGGATTTCTTACTTATTTCCGGGGATGATGCGATGACCTTGCCGATTTTATCCATGAACGGTGTGGGTATTATTTCTGTGGCTTCCAATATTGTGCCCAAGGATGTGTCAGATTTGGTTAACACTTTTAACAAAGGCGATAAGGCCGGCGCCAAGACCATCAATGATAAGTTGCTTCCATTAATTGAAGCCTTGTTTATTGAGACCAACCCCATACCTGTAAAAACGGCAGCATCGCTCATGGGATTGTGCTCCGGCGCCATGCGTCTGCCGATGTGCGAAATGGAAGAAGCGAATTTAGCTAAATTAAAACAAGCGTTAAAGATTTACGGTTTGATAAAATAATTTTATGATTCTTCCCTCTCGATGGGGGAGGCTAGGTAGGGGGTGAATTTAAAATGATCAAACTCGCCATTTCCGGCTGTCAGGGCAGGATGGGACAGCGCATTACCGCATTGGCGCTCCAGGATAAAAATTTTAAGATTGCCGCGCTGTTAGAGAACAAGAACCGGCCGGACGTGCCGCTATTATCACATAATATCCCTGTTAATTTTGAAGATGCCGCGTTAAAGGGGAGCGCTGTCTTGATTGAGTTCACAACGCCACAGGCTACACTCGAACATTTGAAGTCTTGTCAGAAATACGGTGTCAATATGGTCATTGGGACGACGGGTTTTACCAAGTCCCAAATTATGCAAATTAAGAAGGCATCCTCCAAGATTGGCATCGTCTTTTCTTCGAATATGTCCGTTGGTGTTAACCTGGTCTTCGGCCTTATCCGTCAGGCGGCCCAAATTACGGGTAAGGACTACGGGATCATGTTAACTGAAACGCATCATATCCATAAAAAAGATGCCCCTTCAGGTACGGCAAAAACCATGGCAGAGGTGGCTGAGCAATTTGCCAAGGTGAAGGTCAAGGACATTGCCTCCCTTAGAGAGGGAGAAGTGATTGGCGATCATACTATTACCTTCGAAAGTCCTGTGGATGTGATTTCCATTAGCCATCATGCCAAGACCCGCGATATTTTTGCGGAAGGTTCCCTGGTCGCGGCAAAATTTCTGTCCTCGAAGAAAAAAGGCCTGTTTAACATGCAGGACGTATTAGGGTTGAAATAAAGGTTTCCTCAACATAAAGCAGGTCCATTTGAAGCCGCTTTCTATTAAGCCGATTTCAATTTTCCTTATCTCTTGCCTCGGGATCATCGTTTACTCAAACACCTTTTATTGTTCATTTCATTTTGATGATAATTTTCTCATTGTCCATAATCTTGCTATAACAAATATTAATAATCTGAAAAACATCTGGGAATACCTGCCTTGCCGTTTTATTCTTTATCTTTCTTTTGCATTAAACTACCATTTTCATCAGCTTGATATAATGGGTTACCACCTGGTTAACTTAGGAATACATTTAATTTCTGCCATTCTAGTCTGGTGGTTGACCCTGTTGACTGTATCCACTCCGCTCATAAAAAAAGATAAAATCAACGGGCAGGCTGATCTAATTGCCTTGTGTGCCGGTCTTATATTTGTTACCCATCCCATTCAAACAGAGTCAGTCACCTATATTGCGCAACGGTCCTCTTCAATGGTGACTTTGTTTTATTTAGCTTCCCTATGCTTTTATGCTAAGTCCCGGTTAGTTAATTCTTCAAGGGTGCTATCGTTGTCGTATTACATATTTTCGCTAATATTTGCCTTCATGGCCATGTTAACTAAAGAAATAGCCATCACGTTGCCCCTGATGATCCTGCTCTATGAGATATGTTTTTTTACAATCAAGAAAAGTTTGAATTGGAAATACATTGTTCCCGTATTGCTAATGGTATTTTTCATTCCATTGACGATGCTGTTATTTTCTTCTGCCAAGGCGATAAATTATCAAGAGATCCAGCATGTGATAAAGGGAAGTAGCGAAATCCCTGCGCTACATTATTTACTGACACAATTTCGGGTAATGGTTACCTATCTAAGATTAATTTTTTTCCCCTTCAACCAGAACTTGGACTATGATTATCCCATTTACAAGAATCTTTTAGAATTACCAGTATTGGGCAGCCTCTTATTCTTGACGGTTGTTCTGCTTTTTGCAAAATGGTTATTTTCAAAATACAGATTGATCGCCTTTTCTATCTTTTGGTTTTTTCTGACCCTCTTGCCTGAATCTAGCTTTTTTCCAATCCAGGATGTCATTTCTGAGCACCGGCTTTATTTGCCGATGGTGGGGTATAGTATTTTTTTGGTTAGTGCCATGTTCTATTTTTCTGGTAATCTGATCGAACGCTTATCTTTTTCTGGAAAGAAAATTAACAGAATAATGTTCATATGCCTGATGATGATCATTGCGGTTAATTCTATATTGACTTATCAAAGGAATAAAATCTGGAAAGATAATTTTAGTCTATGGAACGATGCTGTGCAAAAATCACCTCATAAGTCAAGGCCATACAATTATCGCGGAAATGCGTACCTCGCCCAGGGAAATTTCACTGGGGCCCTGTCAGATTATGAGAGAGTCATTGAACTAGACCCCAAAGATGTGGATGTGTATGGCAACCTCGGCGTTGTCTATCTCCGAGAGGGTAATTTTTCTAAGGCCAAATCAGATTTTAGCAAAGCTATCGAACTGTACCCGGACAATGGAATTGCTTACATGAATCGTGGTTTAGTTAATGTCCTTGAAGGTGACTTGACTCAAGCCTTGCGTGATTATAATAGGACTATTGAATTAAACCCTGGTTACGCAGACCCTTATTTCAACCGTTCTGGCATTTATTATCAATTAAAACAATATGACAAGGCTTTAATAGATGCTCAAAAGGCGCGAGAATTAGGATATCCCATCACTCCTGCATATGTCCATACGCTAAGAAAGGACTTAGGACAAGATAAACAAAACAAAAGTGGAGAAAGCTTTTGAAATTACTTTCAGTCAAGCCAATTTCAATTCTCCTAATCTCTTGCCTTGGATTGATCGTTTATTCTAATACCTTTTTTGGCTCATTTCATCTTGATGACTTCCAACTGATAGTTGAAAATTCTCAAATTAAGAATATCCATCATTTCCAGAACATCTGGAATTATCTGCCCTGCCGTTTTCTGCTTTATCTATCCTTTGCCCTTGACTATCAATGGTATCAGCTCAGGGTGTTGGGCTATCACGTAGAAAACTTGATCATCCATTTAGTTTCGGCCCTTTTAGTGTGGTGGCTGGTCCTATTGACTTTTTCCACCGCTGCCATGAAAATCCCGGATAATAAAATCACCGCGGATAGCGGACTGATCGCTTTATTTGCGGGTTTGGTGTTTGTCGTCCATCCCATCCAAACGGAAGCTGTGACCTATATCGCACAACGGGCAGCTTCATTGGTTACATTGTTTTATTTGGTATCCTTATGCCTTTATGCCAAGTCAAGATTAGTAAGTTCTTCAGGTAGAGCATCGTTGTTCTATTTTCTTTCTTCACTGGTCATGGCCATCATGGCCATGTTCACGAAGGAAATTGCCATCACGTTGCCCCTGACCATCCTGCTCTATGAGATTAGTTTTTTAAAAGTCGGGAAAGGTTTGAATTGGAAATACATAACTCCGTTCTTGCTGACCATTTTTGTCATTCCATTGGCGATGTTGTTTTTCTCTTCAACCAAGGCCATTAATTTTCAAGAGATGAACCATGCCATCAAAGGGTCCAGCGAAATTTCCTCCTCCCATTATGTTTTGACTCAATTGAGAGTCTTGGTCACCTACATACGATTATGTTTTTTCCCATTCCATCAGAACGTGGATTACGATTATCCCATCTTCAGGAACATCTTCGAGGTACCTGTCCTCTTGAGCCTTATGTTCTTGATGGGAATTCTGTTTTGGGCAAAACATCTTTTTTTAAAATATAGAATTCTTTCCTTTTCAATATTTTGGTTCTTTTTGACTCTTTTGCCTGAATCCAGTCTATTTCCCATCAAGGATGTGATTTTTGAACATCGCCTTTATTTGCCCATGCCAGGTTACAGTATCTTTTTGGTCGCGGGCTTATATTATTTGTTCGGAAAAAATACCATTAGGTCGATGGTGATTATGTTGATCGCTATCATTGTGGGCTATGCCGCGTTGACCTATCAAAGGAATAAAGTTTGGAACAACGAGTTTACGCTATGGGATGATGCTGTCCAAAAATCTCCCCATAAAGAAAGACCTTATATCAACCGTGCCAAGGCTTATTATGACCAGGGAAATGTGGACCGGGCCATGGCTGATTACAACAGGGCCATTGAATTAAATACTGACGATGAATTGGCTTATACCGATCGTGGTTTTTTGTACACGCAACAGGGAAATAGCGCGAAAGCTATGTCCGATTTTGATAAAGCTATTAAAATTAACCCGGTGTACCCAATGGCTTATTATGACCGGGGACTTGCTTTCGAGGCGCAAAAGAATGTTTCTCAGGCTTTTAATTCCTTTACCAAGGCCATCGAATTAAACCCCCATTATCTAGAGGCCTATGCCAAGCGGAGTTTACTCTACCGTCAAAGTGGCGATTGGCCCAAAGCCATTGCCGATTTTACGAGAGTTATTGAATTAAGCCCCTTGAACGCGGAGAGTTACAATGATAGAGGGGTCCTTTATGGCGAGAGGGATTATTGGGACAAGGCAATTGTTGACTTTACAAAAGCCATTAAACTAAACCCTCAATACGCCACAGCCTACTACAACCGGGCAGGGACTTTTTATCAGATCAAAGAATATGATAAGGCTTTAGCGGATTTGCAAAAGGCCGCGGCATTGGGGTTCACTGTAAACCCTGGTTTTATTCATGAGGTTAAGAGGGCGTTGGGTCAAGCCGGATAAAGCGCATTTAGTTTTTCATTTGATTTTATAAGGCCCATGGTATACTTTTGAAATCGTCATGTGACAAAAAAGTGAATGACAGGAGATAAATTATGTCCACCGCTGCTGAATTTAAAATTGAATATTCCGACCGATTAAAATCATTGCCTCCCTATTTGTTCGTCGAAATCGATAAGGCCCGCCGTGCTGCCATTGCCGCCGGCCGCGATATCATTAACTTAGGAGTGGGCGACCCTGATCAGCGCACGCCTCAGGTCATTATTGACGCGCTAAAAAAGGCCGCTGAGGATGTTAATAACCATCATTATCCCTTTGATGCGGGCGTGCCGCAATTACGTGTGGAAATTGCCAAATGGTTTAAGAACCGGTTTGGTTTGGCGTTAGAACCGCAGACGGAAATTTATCCCTTGATCGGTTCTAAAGAAGGCATTGCCCATTTACCTCTGGGGATTATTAATCCCGGTGACAAGGTTGTCTTGACTGAACCCGCCTATCCCGCTTATCAGGCAGCAGTGACATTTGCCGGCGGCAAAATCCAATATTTGCCGCTTAAACATGCCCATGGATTTTTGCCCAAAATGGAAGATATTGAAAGTCTTAAAGACGTAAAGGCCCTATTTGTTTGCTATCCCAATAATCCCACGGCGGCAACGGCGGATAAAAAGTTTTATCAGGACTTGGTGGCTGTTTGCCGGGCCAAGGGCATCATTATCGTTTCAGATTTGGCCTACTCTGAAGTGTATTATGACGGCATTAAGCCGCCAAGTATCATGGAGGTGGAGGGGGCCAAAGATATTGCCATTGAGTTCCATTCCTTTTCAAAAACATATTATATGACCGGCTGGCGATTGGGTTGGGCCTGCGGAAATCCGACGCTGGTATCAGCTCTGGCAAAAGTAAAATCCAATTGTGACTCTGGCGTGTTCAATGCGATTCAGTATGCTGGTATCGCGGCATTAAATATGGACCCACGCAATATTGAAGATATGCGTGTGGAATACCAAACGCGCAGGGACGCTTTGATCAATGGTCTGCGTGCCATCGGCTGGAAAATTGAGCCACCAAAGGCTGCTTTTTA
>CAZKUL010000072.1:0-14062 GCA_964555945.1 uncultured Planctomycetales bacterium | reverse complement strand
AAGACCATCCGTGAAAATGCAGAACTTTTAGGGGTTAATCTGGGAGGTCAATTTTCTTTGGTCCATGGGGACGCTTTCAGCCATATCAAACGCCTTTCCGAGGAGCTAAGACGTTTTGATATCGTGTTTTTTGACCCTCCCTACGCCCAGAAGCTGGCTAAAAAAACCTTGAAACTGCTCCTGCGAAGTGATATATTACACCCTCAAAGTTTGGTGATGATTCAGTGTGAGGCCTCTGAAAAGATTGAAATTCCGGAAGGCTTCGAGTTACTTACCCAACGTCGTTACGGTTCGTCCTATCTGACGCTCATACAAAGGGTTCGGTTATAATGATAAAAGGGCAGGGAGCCATTTATCCGGGCAGCTTTGATCCGGTCACCAACGGTCATTTGGATGTGATCCAAAGGGCAGCTCGTATTTTTGGCCATGTTATTGTTGCTGTAGCGGATAATACAAGTAAAAAGGCCCTGTTGACCATCAGAGAGCGTGTTCAACTGCTGGGCGAAGTGACCCGTGAGATCAAGAATGTGTCCGTTGAAACATTTGATAACTTGGTTATTGAATATGCCCGCAAGAAAAAGATCAATGTGATCATCCGGGGGTTAAGGATGACATCGGATTTTGATTATGAATTTCAGATTGCGCTGACCAATCGCCGCCTGGCGGAAGATATCGAGACCGTCTTTTTAATGCCGTCGGAACATGTGTCCTTTGTTTCCTCGAGCCTTTTAAAAGAAGTGGCCAGCCTAAATGGAGATATATCTTCCTTTGTTCCCAGGGCCGTCGAGCGCAAAATAAATGAGAAATTAAAGCGATCGGGCTAAAGTGACCACCTCAAGTAATGGGAGAGGGGATCTTGATTAAAATTGCAGTCAGGGACATACCTTCCAGCGGGCTTGATATTGACCAAAGCATTCCTAAGGAAGGCATTGGATTGTCTTCCGAAGAGGTGGATATAAGGTCCCTCTTGAATGTCAAAGCGCATCTGGAGAAGGTCGATAATTTTGTCATTGCCAGTACGCATATCAAGGCTGAGTTTGGTTATATGTGCGCGCGTTGTTTGGAAGAGTTATCTTCCACGGAAGAGCGTTCCTATAAATTTGATTTTGAAATCAATCCCACCGTTGAGTATGTCGACTTAGGGGAAGAGATACGGCAGGAGATCATCATGTCCAATCCCGCCAAGGTCTTATGCAGTAAAAGTTGTAAAGGTATTTGCCCCACATGCGGGGCGAATTTAAACATCGAACAATGCAAATGTGCAATCAAGGAGAAATAAATGCCACTACCAAAACGTCAACATTCAAAAACACGCGGCCGGAAAAGACGGACCCATTGGAAGGTCAGCGTCGCCTCCCTGCGTGCCTGTCCTCAATGCGCCAAACCCGTATTGTCCCATCGTGTTTGTCCTTTCTGTGGGTTTTACAAGGGTAATCAAATTGTTGAAATGGCTAAATAGTATTTTCCCCTCCCTTGATGGGAGGGGTTAGGGGAGGGTGTGATATTTTTTCCTTCCCCCATTCTCCCCACAATGGGGTGAAAGAATATATATTTCATTTTTGAGGGCATTTCATGAAAATAGTCGTTGACGCCATGGGTGGTGATTTTGCCCCTCAGAATGTGGTTGCCGGGGTGGTAGACGCTGTCAAAGAGTATCATGTCTGCGTCAGCTTGGTTGGTATTAAAGAGCGCATTGAAGAAGAATTAAAGAAATACACCTTTCCCAAAGATCTTATTGAAGTTGTTCATGCCGCTGAAGTCGTGGCCATGGACGATGCGGCGACTGTCGTCATCCGTCAGAAGCGCCAATCTTCCATTAGCGTTGGGATGGCTCTTTTAAAAAAAGAGGGTTATGATGCCTTTGTCAGCGCCGGTAATACGGGCGCCTGTGTGGCTGCGTCCACCTTCATTTTAGGGATGATCCCTGGTGTCGATCGTCCTGGCATCGGATGCATTTTTCCTTCCTTAAAGAAATTTACCTTTATCATCGATGTCGGCGCCAACACGGCTGCCAAACCTGAACACATCCTTCAATACGCCAAAATGGCCAAGGTCTACGCGCAGTCAGTCCTTGACCGGCCCAATCCAACGATCGGATTGCTGAATATCGGTGAAGAAGAATGTAAAGGCACGGGCCTTGAACAGGAAGCGCATAAGCTCCTGGAAGACAAAGAACCTTGTTTTGTGGGCAATCTTGAAGCGAATGAAGTTTTTACAGGAAAGACAGATTGCATTGTGTGTGACGGTTATGTGGGTAATATTACGTTGAAGATATCCGAAGGGCTGATGGAATCCGCGGGCAAACTACTTAAGCGCGAAATTACCAAAAATCCTATCGCCATGCTGGGGGCCATTCTGCTCAAATCCAGTTTAAGCAAAGCCAAGAAAAGTGTCGATTATTCCGAATACGGCGGCGCGCCCTTACTTGGCGTCAATGGCCTTGTGCTCATCAGTCATGGCCGCTCGTCTCCCAAGGCCATCAAGAATGCCATTCGGGCCGCTAAGGAGCAAGTCGAGCATAATGTCCTCAAGCGGATCAAGGAAGAGATGGTCAAGAATGGTTAAGGTCGGCATTTTGGGCCAGGGCGCCTATTTACCTGCAAAGAAACTCACCAATTTTGACCTCGAAAAAATGGTGGACACCTCTGATGAATGGATCCGTACCCGCACAGGGATCAAAGAACGCCGCATCGCTGCCCATGAAAAAACCAGCGAGTTGGCCACTAAAGCGGCCATCGCAGCGCTTAAAGATGCTAAAATTTCTGCCGAAAAAATTGATTTAATTGTCGTTGCCACCATTTCCCCTGACAGCAATTTTCCTTCAGTTTCCTGCAAGGTCCAAAAAGCCATAGGTGCCAAAAAAGCAGCGGCATTTGATGTGTCAGCCGCCTGTTCAGGATATTTGTATGCCATGACGACGGCCAAACAATATATTCGCACAGGAATGGCCAAGCGGGCGTTGGTGATTGCAGCCGAGCGGATCACGACCTTAATTGACTGGAAGGACAGGGATACCTGTGTTTTGTTTGGAGACGGGGCAGGGGCTTGTGTTTTAGGTCCTGTCAAATCAGGCGGTATCACGGCTGATTTTTTGCAATCTTTGGGAGAGCAGGGCGATTTGATGAAGGTTGTTGTCGAAGATACGCGTGATCCTTTTAATCCGGAAAAAACAACATATGCCAAATTGCCTTATGTGGTCATGCAGGGACAGGAACTTTTTAAGATTGCCGTTAATTCCATGGCTGATGCCGTCCTCAAAGTCTTGAAAAAAGCAAAGCTTAAGAAGCAAGACATAGATTGCATCGTCCCTCACCAGGCCAATGACCGCATCATCTCCGCCGTGGCCAAAAAATTAAAAATTCCCAAAGAGAAAATATTTATCAATATTGATAAATACGGCAACATGTCCGCCGCCTCGATCGCCGTGGCCTTGTATGAAGCCGAAAAATCCAAAAAGATCAACAAAGGCGACAATGTCGTCCTAGTCGCCTTCGGCGCCGGCCTAGTCAGCGCCGCCAATGTCATCAAATGGTAAAACATTAAGGAACTGACCAATGCCGTTGAATCAAAATACAGCCTTAATATTCCCCGGTCAAGGCGCCCAAAAAACAGGCATGGGCCTCGATTTTTACCAAAATTCACCAGAAGCTAAAGCTATTTTTGACCAGGCCGATCAAATCTGCGCCAACGGATTGACCAAGGTGATGTTTGAAGGTCCGGAGGAGAAATTGACCTCAACCGCCTATTGCCAGCCAGCCATTTTTACCATGAGCATGGCAGCGCTCAAAGCTTTTGAAGCCCACGAAAAGTATAAAGGAATGACTGTAAAATTTACCGCAGGCTTAAGTTTAGGTGAATATTCGGCCCTGGCGGCAGCAGGCGTCATGAGTTTTGCGGATGCGTTGCGTTTGGTCCAAAAGCGCGCTGCTTTTATGGAAGAGGCCACCAAGGAAAACCAGGGGGCCATGGCCGCGGTGATTGGTTTTGATGTGGCCAAGCTCCAGGAGATCTGCCGTCAAACAGGCGCCCAAATCGCCAATTATAATTCCAATGAACAAATGGTCATCACAGGCCATCAATTAAAGGTCCAAGCTGCCATTGAGGCCATCAAGGCTGCTGGAGGCCAGAAAATCATCCCACTTGCCGTCAGCGGCGCCTTTCATTCATCTTTAATGTCCTCCGCAGCCGCTAAATTTTCAGCGGTGTTAAAGGATGTTATTATCAATCCTTCTGTGGTTCCTGTGCTTAGCAATGTGACGGCCGCACCTCATCTGAAGGCCGAAGAAATCCGCCTTAATTTGGCCCGTCAAATTACAGATTCCGTCCAATGGGTCAAATGTATCGAATACATCGCTTCTCAAGGTATAACCAATTTCATCGAAATAGGCCCCAGTCGCGTCCTCAAAGGCCTCATCCGCCGCATCAGCCCCACCCTTAATGTCCAAAATATCGAAAAACCCCAAGACATCGAAGCCATATCCTAACGTAGGGGCCTGACACTCTGGACAAATAAATTTGTTTATAGGTATCTAAATATGGCATACTTGAGTTGAATCTATATAATGCTGGTTTCTAAAGAAATGTTTAAACGCGTACGTAAAATCATAGTCATTAGCGTTCTGGTGAGTTTTATGGCCTCATCAGTGCAGATGCCTGTCTTTGCCCAGATAGACCCTTTGCCTTTTCTGCCGGTGCCCGGGACCATGGTGAATTTAAGCCCTGAATATACACCTGCCTATTTAAAAGGGATCGTCATCCATCCCAAAGAACCCCTTAAATTTGACTTTATCATTTATAAAGGCGATAAGCCTCTAAGCGATTCCCAAAAAAGGGAAGAATATACCAAGCTTACCAAATATTTTTTAGCCTCACTTGCCATCCCCGATGATGATCAATGGGTCAATCTCTCACCCTACGAAAAAGACCGCATTATCAAGGACAACTTCGGCAAGACAGAAATGGGCCGTGACCTGTTGGCCCAGGATTACATGCTCAAGCAAATCACAGCATCTTTAATCTATCCGGAAAATAAACTGGGCAAAGAATTTTGGAGCAAAGTCTATGCCCAAGCCCGAAAGCTGTATGGGACAAGCAATATCCCGGTCAATACCTTCAATAAAGTATGGATCCTTCCAGACGATGCACTTATCTATGAAAAAGGGAACACGGCCTATGTTTTAAAGAACCATCTGCGGGTCATGTTGGAAGAAGATTATTTATCACTAGTTAAACACGAAGGCCAACCAGGGGACATGTTCCCCGCGAAGCGGGGTACGTGTCCCCAAGCCGGTTGCGAAGCAAGCATACCTTTGAATGTGAAAGCATCCCAGGGAAATCCCCTTAGGCCAAACGAAAGTATCCATACCCTCGGCTCTCAAATAATCAAACAAATCGTCCTTCCTGAATTACAACGCGAAGTCAACGAAGACAAAAACTTCGCGCCTTTACGGCAAGTCTATAGCGGCATGCTTTTAGCCACCTGGTTTAAACGTACCCTAAAACAGTCCCTATTAGGCCAAATTTACGCCAACAAATCCAAGACTAAAGGTTTAGGATATATGCCATCCTCTAATCATACGCACATGTCATCCACTAAACAAACTCATATGTCATCCCCGAATGCTTTAATCGGGGATCCACAATACATCTATCAACAATACATCAAGGCATACAAAAAAGGCGTCTTTAATTTCATTAAAGAGGATGTAGACAAGCTGACAAATGAGACGGTCCCCAGGAAATATTTTTCAGGGGGAGCAGTAAATTTTGAGAATGCAGACAGGGCCATGGGGCATGGTGTTATTCATGAAATTAAATATGCCAATCCGGCACAAATTGCGCAAATAGAAGGAGATGAATTTCGAGATGAAGTGGCAGGTTTCGCCATGAAAGAAGCAGGAAAAGTAGATGCGGCGATGACGGGGAAGGCGCCGGCAGATGGGGCGATGAATGTTCGAGTAGAAGATAATATCGAAAAGCTCGGAGGGCCAACAGCTGTTTTGAATGAAATAGAGCGCATTACCTTGAAAGCTGCCGATCATTCTCCATCTTATAATATAGGTGAAAATGCGATTCCATGGATGAGAAGTGTAATAAACGACATTCAAGGTCGTCACTCTGATTTCATCGATGCATTAGCACTTGCATTAAATGCGAATACAAAAAAAATTATTGGGTATGTATTTTATAGGATACCGCCCCGAACCTATCCTCCGGTTATTGATGTTTCATTTTTAGCGGTACATCCAGATTCTCAAGGGCAAGGAGCTGGTACTGAGCTCATGAATTGGGTCTTTAACCATGCCGTTTCCCATAATATTTTTGAAATAATTTTGGAAACAGACTCGGAAGATAATCCAGCTCTTGAATTTTATAAAAATTTGCAAATCAAAATACCAGGATTTGAAATTAAAAAGCATCCCTCCCAGTCAGTATCTCCAAAAGGGACACTGCGGACCCAGTTCATTTGGACAATAATGAGAAGAGCTGATGAGAAGACGAGACCGGGGAGAGATGCGGCGGTAAATGCTCCAAGAGGGCTAGGGACAGATGAGGCCATGTTGGAGCCAATAAATTTTATTAATAGTTCGTATGATTACAGAAATGAAGAATTAATCATTCATGGCCGGCATCTGCAGCCTAAAAGTCTAACGGGTACATCCGAAATATTTCTGGACCCAGAACGTAGGATTATTTATCGAGTTACAAGAAAGGGAGGAGTAGAAAATATTCAGGAAGCACACAACTTTGATCGTATGCACAGGCGTGGAATCGCCCCTGCGCTTAGACAATATGGTTTTATAAATCCTGATGGTCATGTTAACACAAATAGCCATTATGTTGTGGCAGTAGATTATCAGGATGGGGATATTTTGGACAACGTCATTAAAAAAAGAGATTTTGGAAATAAACGCAATGTTATCGTTCAGGGTATAATTGAAATTTTAAGAAAGTCTGTTTTAGGGAACGATGCAGATAATACACCATTTGGCATGGTTGATTTTAGGCCAAGCAACATTTTTATTACGCAAAATCCTATTCCAGGAATGGGGATAGCGATGTTTCATGATGTTGAAATGATGAGTGAATCTTATACAGTGGAGGATGCTGCATTTGGTTATAGAAGGAATATTGAAGATTCTGCATATTCTTCAATCTGGAAAATAATTGATCCAGAGGGAAGAATTGTGGATTTTTTAAATGGAATTATTAAAGATCGAGCGATGGCCCATCTTCCTGGGCGAGTTGCAAGAGATGTGGCGATGAATAATATTACCCTTTCAGTTACAGATATTAGGAAAATTAATCTTATGTTAGAAGGCGATGACTACAAGATGATCCGCATGATATTTAATTTGAAAGATGCAAATCCAAATTTATTTCGAGTTTTGGAACAGGGGGAGCAATGGATCCCCAAGCTCAGTGCTTTCGCTCACAGTAATGGACCAGAAGGGTTGCGTCGAATTCAAAGAATAGCCGAGATTTCCAGGATTGTTGGAACTTGGGCAGTGGATCCTATGCGTTCTGGTGATCCTGAGACAAAAAAGGTGGCAGAGATCATCGCAGAATCTACTGGGCCATTTCGTGATGAGCAGACTAGGGCCGTTATGGGTGCTGTAAGAAAAATCGAAGCTAGTAATTTTAGTGTTGATCACAGGGAAATATTGTTTGATATATTGGTAGGGCGGACATTGGCCGCGTATAGGTTTAAAGATCGATTTGAAGGCCAGAAAGAGATTTATAATATTCTCCTTAATGGCGGTTATGCTCGTTTTAATGGTTTTAGAGGTTCTTCTACAACCTATATCTCAAAGGGAGATGCGAGATATGGTAAATTATATGAAATGATTAAAGACGGTGTTTTTAAGAATCATGTCGGTTCTGTATTTATTGATAAAAGACGGATAGGCAGAAGTGTTGCCAGGTATAGCCAAAAAATAGAGGTGGATAGAGGAAGGTTTAAGGTTTATAGTGCGCCGCCAGCGCTCATTCCTTTAATAATACGTCATTTAGACGGGCTATGGGTTGAGATGATGAAGGCCCCCGCCAATAGTGATGAGTTATTCAAATATATAGCCCAGTATGAATGGTGGCTGTTTCAGGCGAATCCCTTTGGTCGAGCTAGTGCAGCCATAGGGGATGCAATGTCACTTGCAGTACAAGTTGTCAAGGGTATGCCGTTACGGAACGGTTTTGAAAGCACGGATTTTAAAGCTTTATCAATGACCTTAGACCAATATATTGCCTTTCGTACAAAGGAATTCAGGGAAGCCGCTAATAGGGCCCAAATGGTACATATAAATAAAAGACCAACCGGCGGTATTGACCTAAACTCCGCCAACCTCGTCCTGACCATCAAACGTGATGGCAACGGCATACCCATTATAAGCCAGCAAGACCTGGCCCAGATCAGTAGTCAAATGGAAGGCCTTGACCCCGTTATTCTTTCCATTAAACCTGCCAGCCAAACAGCCGTTTTTGCCGATCTTATTGGCCCATCCCTAATTTAGCTTGTCGGTTTTTAAACCAAAGGGTAAAATCAGAGCAAGTAATCCATTCTTAACAGTAGGAACATATGAAAATCCTCATGATGACCAACACCTATGCGCCCATGGTTGGGGGCATAGAGGAATCCATTCGCTCATTCACCTTCGAGTTTGAAAAACTGGGGCACGAGGTTGTCATTGTCGCGCCCGAATGCGAGGGTGCTCCTCCCGATGAAGTCGGCGTCATCCGATTGCGGGCCATCCAAAAATTTAACCATTCAGATTTTTCAATTGTATTCCCGATGTCAAGCCTGATACCGGAGCTAATGAAGACCTTTAAGCCGGACATTATCCATTGCCACCATCCTTTTTGGATGGGAAGCATCGCCTTGAGGCTGAGCAGCCAATACCGTATACCGTTGGTTTTTACCTATCATACGATGTTTGAGTACCATATGCATTATCTGCCCGTCCAAAATGAGGGGATGAAGCGTTTTATTATTGAGCTTTTTACCGGGTACGCGAATTTAGCGACCCAGGTCGTTGTCCCCAGCGAAAGTGTACGCACCATCCTGCTGGAGCGTGGTGTCAGGACACCTATTGAAGTGGTGCCCACGGGGGTGGATTGGCAAAAATTCTCCAAGGGAAATCGAGCTGTCATCCGTAAACGTTTGGGCATCCCTTTGGATGCTCTCATCATTGGTTATGTCGGGCGCCTGGCTATAGAAAAGAATTTAGAATTCTTAGGGTTTAGTGTCGCGGATTACTTAAAAAAGAATACACATGCCCATTTTGTGGTGGGAGGGGATGGGCCGCTGAAGGATACGATCAAGAAATTCTTTGATGATGAGGGCCTTGAGAAGAGGTTTCATTGGGCCGGCGTGCTCAAGGGCCAGGATTTAGTGGATTGTTACCATGCGATGAGTATCTTTGCATTTGCCTCGTTAAGCGAAACCCAGGGCATTGTTTTGCTCGAAGCCATGGCTGCTGGTGTGCCTGTCGTTGCTGTCGATGCGCCTGGTGTGCGTGAAGTGGTCAAAGATGGCTATAATGGCAGATTGATCTTTGGTGCCGATCAAACCCATTTTTCATAGGCGCTGGCGTGGTGCGCCAAACGATCTTCCAGTGATTTTGAACAGATGAGGGCCAATGCCCGGGCGACAACCAGAGAATTCGCCGTTGACATTTGCGCTGAAAAGTTGCTTAAGATTTATCACCATGTAAGCCTTAAGGAATACACGACACCTGATTACAATAATAATGCCTGGAATGCGATCACAGAACGCCTTAAAAATGAGTGGGACATGTTTAAGAATATGATGCACGCGGGCGGAGCAGCCATGACGGCGCCCATAAGCCGCAATCAGCTCATTGAGAAAAAGTTCACCAGTTTTATGGCCAAATTACCCCGTTTGTTATCGCTCAGCGAATGGTCAGCGGAACTTTTGCGTCTTCCTCGGATCAAGGGAGTAGAAACAGAGCCAGGGCTTGTGTTGATACAAATTGACGGTTTCTCCAGTCATGCTTTGAAAGAGGCGTTGGAGAGGTCTGAAATGCCTTTTCTCAAAGGCCTTCTTCAAAAGGAATACTATAAACAATATCTTCACTATCCAGGTTTACCATCCAGCACGCCTTCGGTCCAGGGTGAATTATTTTACGGCATCAAACAAATTGTCCCGGCCTTTAATTTTCTAGACCGCCAGACGGGCAAGGTCTTGCGCATGTTTGACAGCGAAGCAGCCCTTGAGATCGAAGGGCGGCTAAAAGCCCAAGGACAGGGTCTTTTACAAGGAGGAAGTTCGTATTCAAATATTTTTTCAGGGGGCGCCCAGGAATCGCATTTTTGTGCCACTTCTTTTGGATGGAGCCATATTTGGAAGGACGCCAATCCCATCAATTTTGTTATGCTAGCATTTACTCATCTTCCGTCTCTCATCCGGATGATCGTGCTTACAGTTTGGGAATTTATATTAGGCATCATTGATTTCGGCTTTAGTCTTTTTAAGGGTGAGAATTTCAACAAGGAATGGAAATTTATTTATCTTCGTTCCTTGCTCTGCATTCTTTTGCGGGAGTTGGTGTCTTTGGGCGTGAAAATTGATATCATGCGGGGACTGCCCATTATCCATTTGAATTTTATAGGGTATGATGAGCATGCCCATAACCGCGGCCCGTCCTCATCATCAGCCCATTGGTCATTGAAAGGCATTGACCGCGCCATTGAGAAGATTTACCACAAGGCCCTGCATTGCCCCCATCGCAGTTATGATGTGTGGGTGTACTCGGACCATGGGCAGGAAGACGTTATTTCCTACGCGATGAAATACAACCGCAGTGTCCATGAGGCCGTGGCGGAAGTTTTTAAGAAGTTTGACCCAGCCGCAGATTTGATGCCTTTCGATAGTCATGGCCTCAAGCTGCAGCGTGCGCGTTTCCTGGGGCTTCCTGCCATTAATGAAAACCGGCCAAATGTTGATTTAGAAACTCCATCTGCAAAGAAGCTTGTGGTCGCCAGCATGGGGCCAACGGGGACAATTTATTTACCGCAGAAGTTATCACTGGAAGAGATGTGTCTTTTTGCGCAGCAATTGGTAGAACAGGCCCACCTGCCTGTCGTGATGCTGCCGCAAGAAGGAGGGCATCTGCGTGTGTGGACCACCGAGGGGGAATTTATCCTGCCTCAAGATGCTCAAAAAATCATTGGCGTAGAACATCCGTTGTTGAAAGAGGTCACCGAAGACCTGGTACGTTTATGCCACCATCCTAACGCGGGTGATTTGACATTTATGGGGTACAAACCAGGGCAGAAACCCATGACCTTTCCTGTAGAGGATGGTTCCCATGGAGGGATAGGTCCTCAGGAAACGAGCGGTTTTGCCTTGCTACCTGTCGATATTATCCCCAAACAGAGGGAACGTTCCTTTTTGACGCCAACAGATATACGTGTCGCCGCCTTGGGATTCTTAAAACGCCCGGTCCCCGTAGATTTAAATTTATCCTCCAAATTTTATGATGCTAAGCCTAAACCCGTTCCTAAGACTATCCGGATCATGACCTATAACGTACGTTCCTGTATCGGCATGGATGGTAAAATTTCACCCCAGAGAATCGCCCGCGTCATTGGGCGGCATGACCCGGACATCGTGGCGCTCCAAGAACTGGATATGGGACGCAAACGGACAGGAGAGGTGGACCAGGCCCATGTGATTGCCAAAGAATTGGAAATGATTTTTCATTTTCATCCCTCTGTGGTCGTTGATGAGGAACGCTATGGCGATGCGGTGTTGAGCCGCTATCCGATGGAATTAATCCGGGCCGGACGGCTGCCGGGTATTATCAAAAATTCTTTTATTGAGCCCAGAGGGGTCATTTGGACGGCGATCAATATGGGGGGCATTAAAATCAATTTCTTTAATACACATCTTGGTCTTTTTCCCCGGGAAGGGATTACTCAAACAAAGGCTTTGCTGGGGGATGAATGGTTGGCCCATCCCGTTTGCCGGGGGCCGGTCATTTTGTGTGGTGATTTTAATGCTTTACCCAATTCTCGAGTTTGTCGTGATATCAGAGGGGTCCTTCGCGATGCCCAGGAAGAACTGGGGGACCATGACCCCCAAGCGACCTGGTTTAGCCACTATCCTGTAGGACGCATTGACCATGTTTTTGTGAGCCAAGAGATCGAAGTGACCCGTGTCGAGGTATCAAGGACAGATTTAGATAAAATCGCCTCCGACCACCTGCCCTTGATCGTTGATATAAGCTTCAAGAATGGATTCTAAGTAACCCAACTTGACCCGCAGGACATTAATATTTTGATATCTGTGCGCAAATGTGGGAAAATCAACACTTAATGCCGTTAAATTCCAATAAAATTTCCCAAAATCCTCAAAAAGAACTGTCGGATATCAAGTTCGCGCTTGATATTTCCGCCATTGTGGCCATTACCGATCAGGCAGGCAAAATCATTTATGTCAATGAGAAATTCTGCCAGATTTCGAAATATTCCCAAGAAGAGCTTTTAGGCAGGGACCATAGGATCATTAATTCCGGCCATCATCCCAAAGAGTTCTTTCGTGAACTATGGCGGACCATTGCTCATGGCAAGGTCTGGAGAGGTGAGGTCCGTAACAGGGCCAAGGACGGGAGTATCTATTGGGTAGATACGACCATTGTCCCGTTTTTGAACGGCAAGAGGAAACCTTACCAATATGTTGCCATCCGTAATGAAATCACCCAAAAAAAGCAGATGGAAGAGCAGATCAAGGCCTTGCCTCAGAAAATTATCCTGGCCCAGGAACAAGAATGCAACCGCATTGCCCGTGATCTCCACGATGATTTGGGACAGTCCCTGGCAGCTTTAAAAATGATGCATCATTCCTCATGGCTTGTTGAATCCCAGGGAAAGAAGAACAAGAAGTTTAGCGCTGAACAGCAGAAAATGATGGATTATTTGGATACGATCATAGAAAAGTCCCGTAGTCTGGCCATGCGCCTGCGGCCCTCCACCCTTGATGTATTGGGATTGACAACTACCTTGCAAGTAATGCTCAAAGAAATGGGTGCCAATAATAAAATAAAGATAAGTTTTCGCCATACGGACTTAGATAGCCTGCGATTCAAGGCTGAGCCTATCAATTTGTTTCGTATTATTCAGGAAGCCATGAGTAATATTCTTAAACACGCGGCGGCCACCCGTGTGGCCATTAAGATTACAAAAGCCAAGGGTTTGCTTAAAATTTCCATCCATGATAATGGCCGTGGATTTCTTTTCACCGGACATTCATCGGGCTTGGGGTTGACGACCATGCAGGAGAGGGCCAAGCTGCTCGGGGGGACCATCGGGATACATTCTCCCCCCAAACAGGGGACAACGCTTTTGGTGGAAATTCCTGTCAACGAGGGGATATAAGGATGATAAAAATAGTCCTTACGGATGACCATGATATGCTTCGCGTCGGCCTTAAGGGTCTTTTGGAAAAAGACCCTGATTTTAAAGTAGTGGCACAGGCCAAAGACGGAGAAGAACTGTTAGAGAAGCTCCCTTCGGCCAAAGCTGATTGTCTGGTCATAGACCTTTCAATGCCTAATATGGATGGGATAGCAACCCTCAAGGAAGTGCGCAAGAAATTTCCCAAGGTCAAATCTCTGGTTTTGACCATGCAAAAAGATGCCGAACATTTTAAGCATGCCATGGCCGCAGGTGCCCGTGGCTATATTCTCAAGGATAGCGCCATTGATCAACTTGTCATGGCCATCAAAATGATCATGAAGGGCAAACAATTTATCTCTCCGGTCATTGCCAATTTGATCGCGGAACAGTATGTTCGTTCCATGGACCAGGAAGGCGATACGCCCTCTTTGGAGATTCTGACTGCCAGAGAAAAGCAAATTTTGCGCGGTATTGCGGAAGGAAGGGCCAATAAAAATATGGCGGCTGCCCTTAAAATCAGTACCCGGACCGTTGAGAACCACCGCGGCCATCTTACCCAGAAACTTGGCCTTAAGACCCCTGCCAGCCTAGTTAAGGCCGTGTGCTAACCTTAGTTGAGATTTGATAATAAAAAAGGGCAGGATTC
>CAZKUL010000071.1:0-14149 GCA_964555945.1 uncultured Planctomycetales bacterium | reverse complement strand
TCTCATTACTTGCGCCTCTGCACGTGCAGTAAGCGCTCCAATGAGACCTGGCTTCTCTTTTGATAATCTTTCATATTCTTTGTGCCAAAGTATTTTTGAATTCTCATCACGTTTTATTTCTTTAACTTGTGAAGCAAAAGTAATAGCTGATCTCAATCTTCCAAGTATCGGTGCAAAATCGACTGTTGATATTTGACCACCATCAGGCAAAAGCTTTGATCTTTTAACACAAACCCATAAAAATCGATTAGCAAATCCATTTGCTGTTTCAGTTTTATCCAGATACCTTAACAGCTCATCTTTTGTAATATGACCAATAATAGAAATATGTGCATTCGTAGCATTTGCTGGCGAATTTTTTGTTAATATACGAAGTGTTCCATTGTCCCAAGCCTGCCTTATTAATGCCGATAAAGTGTTACCATCCCTTCCAATCACATGCAAAGTTGAAGCAAATTCACTTTCTACATCAAGCAGCCGTTTATCAGAAATACCTGCATCAATTTTAACTTGTTGATAATCTTCTACTCTATCCCCTTTCTTGATGGGCATTGTTCTTTCTATAGGGTCACGTACAGCCCAGATAAGCCCTTCACCACTAGATAACCCTGACTGTATCCGATCTATCGCCCATATAGAATCAATACCCTCAAAAAGATGTTTAACTTGACCAAATGACGTTCCTTTTCTTCCTTTAGATGTTGCGCCAACTAAAACCATAAACATATTTAAGAAATGCCTATTAGCTTCAGCCGAGAAATAAGCGCTTCTACCAATAATATTCCCAAACATAATTAACGCTTGAGTTAATAACGCAGCGGGATCTGCTTCGGTGTGAGGTTCAATTGCACGTACTATATCGCCAACCAAACCGTAATAGGCTTCACTTTTAGGATGATCAGGCCATTTCTTTACTGAGTTCGGTTGGGAAATAAGCGAATTATGCGAAATAGGTTCTTCAAAATCAACATTAACACCATCAAAAGGATTAGCTTCTTGATCTTCAGTCATATCGATCTCCAATTTTTCTTCAATTATTCAACATGGTTAAAATTATCCATCAACTTGATGTACTTCTTAACAATCGCACTGGTTACAGCCTCTTCGATTTCTCTTTTATAAGGATAAAAACAAGGAATTTGCTTGCCAGAACTAAGGGACTTCGTTGGGAAAACAAGCCTGTATCCAAGCGGGCGATTCGGTGCGGTATAAACTGCGATGTTCCCTAGAAAAAATGAATCATTGATTTCACAAGTTGCAAAAGCTACTAAACCTTTGTTGGGGACAACTGGATGTATTTGTATATTGGAGATTGGTATTAATGCAGTCATATTTTGATCACCTCATCTTTCTATGAACATCATAGTTAAGGGGTGAAAAAAATATAATGGCGTTTTTGAAGCTATTTTGAGGAGTTCTTCGCCATACTGGCGCGTTGGGCTATAACATCTCTGGCAATGCGGGAAATACTTACATGGTCTTTTCTTGTATTATCTTTCTTTTTAACATAACGAGTAACGGCAGGTTCAATTGAGCTTAACAAATATTTAATAAAACGACCCTCTTCATTAGGCCTGGTCTGTTTATAAAAATCGTACTTACGAGTAGGTTCGATGTCAGTATATTTCTTCCAAACCTCTGCTAAATTCCATATGGCTTCCCAATGGTAAGGATCTTTTCTTCCTGCCTTAAAGGGCATTCTCATAACCTCATTACATGCCAATCTAGCATACAAAAGAAAATCACTTAATGTACGCAATGAACCTTCAGGATATTGCGCACAAACAAACCTATTAAAAGCAGCTCTTATCTTAATTGTCCTCTGGTGTAGTGGATTGTTTAACAGTTCTTGTAAAATGCTTTCCAAAGATTGAAGCCGATCATAGAACTCTTTTAGAGCTTCAATGTTTTCTTTTGTCTTAATATTCTTTGGTGCAATATCTGAATTAAGACAACTCACCAACGTTGACACATGATGTGAAGTATCTTCCAGAGCATTATTTTGATTATTCTTTGGAAAATAAGAAGCAATAACACTCTTTTCTCTTATCGTGTATTCGACGGGGATGCGAAAAAAACCAAAAGAACCTAAATGTACATATCTTTTATTTTTAGAAGAATTGTCACTTTTCATTACTTTACTTTCTAAATTAAGATAGAGGAAGAAAATCTAATTTAGTAACAGCATCATCTACGTGCTTATCCGTAAGGTGACTATAAATCATCGTTGTTTCAATGTCTGAATGCCCCAACAGCCTTTTAATCGTTGCCAGGTCTACCCCATTCATAACAAGGTGTGAAGCAAAAGTATGCCTTAAGGTATGGACATTAACATCATCACCAAATTTTAATTGAGTAGCTAATGCCTTAAGACGGCGTAAAAGACGATTCTTGTAAATCTTTCCACCATCCTCATCGTGGAAAACATATGGGCTTCCATTGGCTTTACGCTTTTGTTCTTTAAGCAATTGCAACAAGCCGTCATTGATTGGGATCTCACGCTCATTAGTCTTAGGCGCCCAATTATCTTTGACTACAATTTTTAGCTTCTTTCTACCAAAATCAATCTCAGGCCATTCCAAATTTTCTAATTCGCTTTTACGCATACCTGTATTAAGAAAAGTAAAAAAGATGGGCCTTATCCAAATATCGGAATTTTCTAATAAGGCCTTACACTCCTCTTCGCTAAGAAATCGGGGAGAAATTTTGTTTGGAACATTTAGCTTGGTAATCCCATCGCTAGGATTTTTGGCAGAGTAGCCCCACTGAATACCTAAACGAAACATCATTCGTACCACAATCACTTCAGCATTGACGGTACTATTTACAGCCCCCTCCTGCTTGCGGAAACTTTTAAAATCTTCAAAATGTTTAAAACGAAAATGTGAAATCTTTGTTAGGTGAGGATAATCTGAATTTAAAAAACGATCAAAATTATCAATAATGGATTGGTATCGGGCGCATGTACTAGGGGCGAGATTTGTTTTGCAGTAATTTTGGTATTGATTAGCTAACTTGGAATAAGCACCGTCTTTAACTTCAAATCCTAATTCTTTGCGTGCTATCATTACTTCAACATCCTTGAGATAAAGTTCTGCTGTACGTTTATTTGATCCAAGAAGCTTCCTAAATCTTTTTCCGTTGACGCAATAATCAATTTCCCACGAATTCCCACGTTTTCTTAATTTAGCCATTTGCTATGCTCCCCGTTTGCTTATGTCACATTTACGTCACATGTACAACATAAGGAGCTTACTACTATTATAAACATATGTCAAATATTAACTTACGACATATGATATTTTTATGGTGGAGTTGAGGGGGATTGAACCCCTGACCTCCTGCATGCCATGCAGGCGCTCTCCCAAACTGAGCTACAACCCCAGAACCAATCCTGATAAATATGTCATTCCCGCGTAAGCGGGAATCCATAACAAAACCAATTTTATGGACTCCTGATTAAAGCATTCAGGAGTGACATAAGATTTAAGAAGAAGCCAATATAACACCCCAGAAACCTTTTGTCAAACTTGCCAACACTGCAGTTAAATGGTAGACTTTCATTATGTACAAGGTCATTTTAATCTTCATTCTTTTGTTGGCTCCAACATGTACGGTTGTATTTGCCGATCAAGCGGAACAAGTAATCACGCTTAAGGACGGCTCACAAATTAAAGGCGTTCTTTCGGGAATAAATGACGGCGTTTATACCGTCAAAACACCCATTATCGGAGACATCCACGTAGCCGCCAGCGATGTGGCAAGCATCACAAATGGCAACACGCCGCCACCGGTAGCTGCACTTCCTGCAAATAATGCCCCGGCGCCATCAGGCGCTATGGACCAACAAATTGCCGCCCAGCAACAAAAATTGATGAACAATCCTCAAAGCATGGCCACACTTCAAGAAATGATGCAGGATCCGGAAATAGCCCAAGCGCTCCAGGACCCTGCCTTGGTCCAAGCTGTCACTTCTCATAATTATGCCGCTGTGCAAAGCAACCCCAACGTGCAGAAACTGATGAGCAACCCCAAAATGCAGGCCTTATTAAAACAACTCTCTGCCCAACAAAGCACCTCTTCTCAATAATTAAGCATTCTGTCCCTTAATTAGTAGTGACGATATGCGAGTCATTGCAGAATAACCAACTGTTATTTTTATTTTTGCTTGGCTTGCCATTGTCTCCGGTCTTCTACAATTAATTCCCTCAAGATAGTGACAAAAGACGGGTCTTCCCCGCGCATTTTGCGCTCCAGGGCCTTGATCTTTAGATACTGGTATTGATCGCTCGTCAGATCTATCGAGGTCTTGATCATTCTCTCTGTGGGTTTATTTTTGAGCATTTAATTAGTCGTTTAATCCGTAGCCGTCATCATTATTACATTCTAAGTTCGTGAAAATTGGTGTTGGCTCATTCCTTGATAATAGAGCATTTATATTTCGGCTGCTGATAAGGCGCGATTATAAAGACGAACATCATCCACATTTCCGGAAAATGGACTGGCATTAGTATCATATGTGGCGATGTTGGTAGTTTCTGTTGATGTATAGTAGGTGCTGGCCAAAGCTGAAGCGTTGCCTGTAGTCGATTGGGCGACTCCATTTATGTACAATGTCAAAGTCCTGGAACTGGATTTGTACACCCCAGTTAAGAGTGTCCACTGGTTGAGAACGGCGATGACATTGCTGCAAGCAGTCGCGATGTCACCGCCATTATCTGACATCTGAAATAACCAATCATGAGTGCTGCAAGTCCCTGTCCCGCTTCTTAAAGAAATGAAATAGTTTTGAGGATAAAGCCCTCCAAAATGCGCGCGAGAGACACATGGTATTGGATTTACAGAAGTATACGCGTTTAGAAGGGCCCAACAGGATATCGTGAAACTGCCGCTTTCAGGTATATCCGCCAAAGAGATATATTGAGTTGAACCATTGAAACTCAAAGCTTGACCAAGTTTACCGGCTATAGAGGATGGGCTTCCGTGCGTGGTCCCCGTATCGTTATTTCCGGACTTATCGGTAACGCTCGTTCCTAAAATATCATTGCTATCAAATGTCCACCAGCCTGCCAAACCGTTATAAATGTCGTTGGTCGCATAGGCTGGCACCACCAAAAGCAGTAAGAATATCAATAATGTTTTCATCAGTAGGTTATCCCCGTTGTCTGGCCTGTGAGCCAATATTCCACCGAACCGCCAGCCGGCACTGTAACGGTAAAATACCAAACATCGCATTCGCCGCTTGTTGTCGTATTGCCCGGTTGCGTTCCTCCCGAAAACTTAACGCTTGAAAATGTCACTGTTCCCGCTATTACCCCGTCATTGCACCAAACTAACCGCAAATCCTGGCCAGGTAATCCATTGGACATGGTGACGGTCACAGCGGATGTCGATGTGTCATCAACCTCTTGGTCATTGCCTTTCGACCAATCTATCGTTTGCGAGGTGCTGAAGGTCGGATGATATTCCGCTGAAATAAAATCTCCTTCTGAACGCACCGTACCTTGCACATCCAGCGCCTTGCCGGGCCATGCGGAGCCAATACCGACATTGCCACCGCCATTGACAATCAAATTACCACCCGCTGCTGTCCATGTACCTATACCCACATTACCATCGGTCACTGCAAAAGCAGTCTGCAGGGCGGATGTGCCGATGCCCACGTTACCGCTAAACACCGGGGAGACAGATACCGCCGGTGTTACCGTCGTATCATTAAAATTGGCGCCGGAAGCCAATGCTATCCGCGCTGGCATTGTAAGAAAGACAGCCCCCATGACCCAAAATCCAATTTTAAATTTAAGCATAAAAATACTCCCTATATTTAAAAACTCACTTTCAATTTACCCAGCTTGCCTTTTTTGAATACAAATTTGCCGATGTTATACAATTGCGCCACGTCCGCCGCAGACAGGACGCGGTTGTAAATGCGGACATCATCTACAATAGCAGTTGAATAGAAACCCGCCCTTGGTGTCCCTCCGATATAAAAGTGTCCGCCGCTTGTTCCTGTTGATATGGAGCCGTTTGTTCCTGATTGTAATACGCCATTAATATACATAGAAGGGGTATTGCCGTTAGCGGTTGCTCCTACCCCGCAAATTTGATACCAAGTTCCAGTCGAAAAAGCAGATGCCGAAGTCTGGCCCATATAACCGTTTTTTATAGCTACGTAAAATTTATTAGTGGGGTCGTTTGCTATTACGATTCCATCTGCACCACCACCAGTTGCGGCATTATCACTGCCAATAAAGAATTTATAATTGTTTGGTATATTTTGAGGATTTGTCCAAGCACAGAAACTAATATTAGATGGCAACGTAAAAGAAGGAGTATCCACATACTGAGAGCTAGTCCCATTAAAAACCAAGGCGCCACCTATCCTTCCTGATGTCCATGTGGGGGTGTTTTGCAATGTTCCGTTATTCCCATTACCACTGGAATCATACGCCGTCGTGCCACTCACCTCGTCTAATTTCCAATGGCCGACCAGGCCGGTGGTTGTGTCGGCGTATGAAAGAGTGGGATATATAATCAAAAATATGGTCAATAGTGTCCGGTAAATCATTCTTTCCTTATGATTTAAAATTGTTAAGCTGCGCCTTGTTTAAATAAATAGTTGATTGAACATTGTATAGTTCCGTAACATCCGCAGCCGACAAGGCGCGGTTATAGACGCGAAGATCATCAATCTTGCCATTGAAATGACGATTTTGACCTCCACAAACACCGCAGCTATCCCAGCCAAGATCTAACTCCCCGTTGAAAGTTGGGGCTGTTTCACTTGTAGAATGCGTTGCGGATGATAAACCTGTTCCTGGGACACCCATATACATCGATCCGCCAGATGAATTGACAACCAGGGCTACAAAAACCCATTGCCCATTGGGCACAATAAGGCCACTGCTCCACAGGTATTCAGAAGAATCCCATTGATAACCTAATTGGTTTTGGTCAGACCCACCACTATTCCCATAACATATACCAAATCCTGGTGCCGCATATCCAGACCCGGAACTATTTCGGGAATACATTAAACCAACATAATTGTTTGGCTGATTAGCATTAGAATATATCCAGGCGGAAAGCGTTGCCTGTGAAAATGTGATATTTAAGGCAGAAATCGAAACATATTGGGTGCTTCCATTCAAACTTAAGGCACTACCTAATTTCCCTTGCATATAGACAGGGTTATTATTACAAGTTCCTGTATTACCTTTACCTGTCGCATCGACAACCGTCGTCCCTGAACACGTCCCTGATGCAGCCTCATCTAATTTCCACTAGGCCACTAAGCCGGTGGCTATGTCGCAGTGGCTTAAGCTTGGCCACAAGATTAAAAAAATGCTCAATAATAAATAATGCCTGACTTTCATGCCCCTCCTAAAATGTAAACCAATTTGTCCCATCGGAATAAACCCTTAAAACGCCGTAATTAACACTGATCGTGATAGAAGCAGCTCCATCAATAGTTTTGCCGCCTGCCGTATTGACGGTGATATGATTGGTCCCCGCAGCACCAGATTCGTCTTTGATAATGATGACACGTCCAGCCACGGCATCAGCCGCAGAAAGGGTGACGGTATAAGCGGAAGATGTGCTGGTGACGCCGATAATGGTGTCGCCGTTTGAATTGTAACTGCCGCTTTGGGCCGTGCGATAAACAGCCAGGGACGTCAGGATCTGCAAGCCTGAGTTTGTTGTCCATGTGCCGATGCCAACATTGCCGTTAGAGACAACCAAGGCACTTTGCGGGGTCGTGGTCCCTATACCAAAATTACCCGAAGATAAATAAGAATCCCCGGAACCGTCAAGTTGCAAACCCCCGTTGACCTCCAACGTCTGTCCAGGAGAAGAAGTGTTGATCCCCACGTTGGTCCCGTTATCAAATATCAAAGAGTTTGTCAGTGTTGCGGCCCCAGAAGCTTTAGGCACATAATTAGTTGTCAAACCGCTGACCAATCCGCTTCCCGAAAACGCCGTGGCCCTCACCGTACCGACGACATCAAGAGCGACCCCCGGCGATGCGGAACCGATTCCTACGTTACCACCATTGACGATCAAGGCCCCTCCGGCTGCTGTCCAAGTTCCAATCCCCACATTCCCGTCCGTCACGACAAAGGCTGCCTGTGGCGTGGTAGTCCCAATCCCCAGATTTCCCGATGAAAAATAGGAATTCCCGCTGCCATCGGCGAGGATACTGCCATTGACCTCCAGCGGCGCGCCCGGTGAACCAACACCGATACCGATATTACCGCTGGACTGGGTAATCACAGAGTTCGAAAGAGTCGTTGCACTCGCCGCTTGCGGAATGGTCCCTGTCGTCAAACCGCTGACTAAACCGCTTCCTGAGAACGCCGTGGCCCTCACCGTACCCACGACATCAAGCGCCACCCCGGGCCAAGCGGTGCCAATACCGACATTGCCGCCGCCATTAACAATTAAATTACCTCCAGCCGCGGTCCATGTGCCGATGCCAACATTACCACCGGTCACGACCAGGGCCGCTTGCGGGGTTGATGTGCCGATACCGACGTTCATTTTGGTGTTGGTATTAAATGGTACATAGGACGCGGATGCCTGTATAGCAAAGGTAATGTAAAGCAAGGCGGCGATTATAAGAGATTGCCGCGCCCTAAAAAGCAGGGCTCGCAATGACGATATGGGAGTCATTGCAGAATACCCGACTGTTATGTTTATTTTTACTTTTCTTGCCATTGTTTACGGTCTTCTTCTATTAATTCCCTCAAGATAGTGACAAAAGACGGATCTTCCCCGCGCATTTTGCGCTCCAGGGCCTTGACCTTAAGGTACTGGTATTGATCGCTCGTCAGATCAATCGAGGTCTTGATCATTTTTTCTGTAGGTTTAGTCTTTGCCATTTTCTATTGAATAAATCCCCCGCCAATATTGTTTTGGTTTATCGGGATGATATTAGTGGTCCTTGTTAATATCGATGGTGTCGCGCCATAGTCATAGATGGTTTGACTGGAACCGGAAGCATTAACGTCCGTGAACACGACATCGGCCACAACGCAGTTAGCGGCAGTACCTGTATAATTTAAATAGATTGGTGATGATGGGGTCCCCGATTGTATGGTGGTGGTGGATGTCGCGCCGTTATAAGGAGGGCCGCTATATAAATTCAACCCACTCGTCACATTTAATATTGTTCCGGCTGGAAAGGTTTGGGCGACCGCTCCTTGTACTGAAGTAAATGTCCCCATCACTGAAAAATTTGCCATTGTTATGGTCGTAAAAGTGCCGCTAAATGTGGTGTCTTCCCACATAGTGACTAAGGCCCCTGTCAAATTTAAATTGGCATTAAAGATTACAGACGCCGTATTGTAAATGAGGATATTGTTCCAACTCATACCCGTCGATGGCGTATTAATGGTTACCGGTGTTGCGACTCCACTAAATATGTCAAACGTAGACCCTGTGGTGGTGATTGTCCCTGAGACCCAAGTTAATGTGCCATCCCTGTACCCCACTGTCCCTGAAACCGTAGAGTCGCCTGCAAATGTGAAATTATTGCTGATAGTACCACTTGCAACGCCAGTTGCAGACCAGGTGCCGCCACCATTGATGATGCCTGCCGTTCCTGAAGTGTTTGAATCGACCGTTATGCCTCCATTTTCAGTAAACGTCTCCGTTGTCGTCGAGTTAAGGACCAAGGGTGCTAAAATAGTGACCAACCCCGTATTAACCCAATTCCCAAGCAAGGTGAAGGTACCCGCATAATTAAAGGTCAATTTTCCAGGCCAGGTGAATCCTCCTGATGTCAGGGTTTGCCCTGCGGTGGTAAATTCCAAGAGAGGAAATGACCCTGTTGGCGTGCCGGCAAGAGTAATGCCGCCCCCTGAGACAATAAGAGTGCCGGATGTTGAGGTCATGGCTCCTGATAAGGTGATGCCGCTCGGCGCGGAAAGGGTTCTGGTCCCGAAAGCCAAGGTCCCTCCCTCAAAGATAAACGGGGCTGTACTTGTCGTTCCTGATGTGGCTGTCATGGTCAAGCCGCCATTGCCCGTAAAAGTTTCGTTAGTCGTCTGGTTTAAGTTGGTGGCAAGGGTCCATGTGACGAGTCCTGAATTGACCCAGTTGCCAAGCAAGGTAATCGTCCCTGCGTAGTCAAGGTTAAGGGCCCCAGGCCAGCTAAACCCTCCCGATGTCAGTGTCTGTGCGGCGGTTTTCAGGGTGAGCGTTGGAAACGTTGTGCCTGTGGGGGTCGCGGCCAGGGTAACGCCGCCGCCTGTTACGGAAATTATCCCTGATGTGCTGGACATAATTCCTTGAAGGGTGGCCCCAGCCGTCAAGGTCAAGGTAAAGGTGCCAAAGGCCAATGTTCCGCTGTAACCCGTTTCATTTAAACTTGCTTCGGATACAGAGGCCCCGATCGTGACATTGCCGGAAGAAGCATTTAAGACAGCATTATTCGCTGTGCCAATGGTCGTACCCCCCGTGCAAGCGGCTTGCGCTCCTGTAGAGGTCACCCAGATGCTGGCACTCCACGTGCCTCCGGAGGTGCAGGCGTAATATGTGGTGGCGGCATGGGCCAGGGAACAGATGAATGTTAGGATGATAGTTAAAAGTAATTTCTTATACATTAAAACCCTCCGACGTCGCGCATAAAATCCCTATTGGATGAATATCCCCTTGATATCTTTTTGAGTTACTGCAATTATATTTGTAGTCCGTGTTAAGAATGACGATGTCGCACCATAGTCATAAATGGTCTGGCTGGAACCAGAAGCATTAACATCGGTAAATATTACACTGGCTACCGTGCAGTTAGCGGCAGTCCCTGCATAGTTTAAATAGATCGGTGATGAGGCTGTTCCTGATTCAAGGGTTGTGGTAGATGTTGCGCCGTTATAAGGAGGACCGCTATATAAATTCAAACCGCTGCTTACATTTAATATCGTCCCTGCTGGAAATATGATGGTAGTAGCTCCCTGCGTTGAACTAAAAACACCTTCCATTTCGAAGTTCGCCATTGTAATGGTAGTAAAAGTACCGCTAAATGTTGCCGATGTGGCTGATGTCATTAATGCCCCCGTCAAATTTAAATTGGCACTCAATATTACAGACGCTGTATTGTTATCGAGGATATTGTTCCAGCTCATATTCGTAGATGGTGTATTAATGGTTACAGGGGTTACAGTTCCAGAATTTAGATCTAATGTAGAACCTGTGGTGGTGATTGTCCCTGAGACCCAAGTTAATGTGCCGTCGTTGTACGATACCACCCCTGAAACCGTAGAGTTACCTGCTAATGTGAGATTATTGCTGATAACTCCTCCGCCAGACCAGGTTCCCCCACTATCGATGATGCCGGCCGTACCTGAGACGTTTGCGTTGACCGTCATGCCTCCATTTTCTGTAAACGTTTCCGTTGTCGTCGAGTTAAGGACCAGGGTTGCTGCATTAATGACAGTGACCACCCCTGTGTTTATCCAATTACCGAGCAAGGTGAAGGTACCGGCAAAATTAAAGGTCAGTTTTCCAGGCCAGGTGAATCCTCCTGATGTCAGGGTTTGCCCTGCGGTGGTAAATTCCAAGAGAGGAAATGACCCTGTTGGCGTACCGGCAAGAGTGAAGCCGCCCCCTGTCACCATAAGTGTTCCAGAAGTTGAGGTCATGGCACCTGATAAGGTCATACCGTTAGGTGCATAAAGGATTTTGGTCCCAAAGGCCAAGGTCCCTCCCTCAAAAATAAACGGGGCTGTGCTTGTCGTTCCTGAAGTGGCGGTCATGGTCAATCCGCCATTGCCTGTAAAGGTCTCGGTAGTCGTCTGGTTGATGTTGGTGGCAAGGGTCCATGTGACTGATCCTGAATTGACCCAGTTGCCAAGCAGGGTGATCGTGCCCGCATAGTCAAGGTTTAGGGCACCAGGCCAGGTAAACCCTCCGGATGTCAGCGTCTGTGCGGCGGTGGTCAGGATGATCGTCGGAAAGGACGCTCCTGTGGGGGTCGCGGCCAGGGTAACGCCGCCGCCTGAAACGGAAATACTGCCTGATATGCTGGACATCACCCCTTGCAGGGTAGCACCGCCTGTTATGGTCAAGATAAAGGTGCCAAAGGCCAATGTTCCCGTATAACCTGTTTCATTTAAACTGGCTTCCGATACAGAGGCCCCGATCGTGACATTGCCGGAAGAAGCATTTAAGACAGCATTATTCGCTGTGCCAATGGTCGTACCCCCCGTGCAAGCGGCTTGCGCTCCTGTAGAGGTCACCCAGATGCTGGCACTCCACGTGCCTCCGGAGGTGCAGGCGTAATATGTGGTGGCGGCATGGGCCAGGGAACAGATGAATGTTAGGATGATAGTTAAAAGTAATTTCTTAATCATTAAAACCCTCCGACGTTGCCTGTGTAATCCCACTTGGAATTAACGCTGTCCCAGATAAAAGCAAAATACTGGATGGTGCTGTTGCCGAGCGTACCAGTGGGAAGACCTATGGTTCCCCCGTCGTACTGGGCATTCCAGGAGAATGTCTGTACGCTCGTTGAACTGATCTTTAAGACCCATGACTGCCCATTGACCTGGTTGGTCCCTGCGTCCGCATTGACAGTAAAAGTACCCGCGCCTTGGGTATTGGCCATATAAGAAATATCATCCGTATCACTATTGGGCGTAATGGATGTGGCGTTCGCGTAAGCGGTTGTTCTTTTGACGATCCTGCCTGTATAGGAGATGTTGCCTTTGACGGAAAGGACTTGAGAGGGTAGAGAAGTACCGATACCTACATTCATGCCATTAAAAATAACAGGGTTGACCGTTCCCTCCACATCCAGAGTTCCAGCGGGTGTCCAGGTGCCGATACCCACATTGCCGTTCATGATTGTTAATGCGGCCTCGCCTGCCCCATTGACAAAGGACGTCCCAATGCCAAGATTACCTTTTATAATTTCCCCAATATCCCGTACAGTCCCCTGCACGTCGAGCATTTGACCAGGCCATGCGGACCCGATACCCACATTTCCCCCGCCGTTGACAATCAAATTTCCACCCGCCGCGGTCCACGTGCCGATACCTACATTGCCGGCAGGCGTCACCTCAAAAGCTGAAATGGAAACTGTCCCTCGTACATCCAATAGCTCTGCCGCGTTGGTTGTGCCGATGCCCACATTGCTGCCATTAAATGAAAATTTGGTTTCTGTACCGGCGAATGTTCCCACCGGAGAATTGTATTCAATGGCATTTAAGCCCCCCGCTGCTGTCCCTCCGGCCCCTAATGTACTGACCGGCATCCAGGTGCCCACACCAACACTGTTACTCACCAACACATTCCCGCCGGCTAAAGGAGCGAGATTTAAACTTAAACCCATCATACGCACAGTGCCGTTGACATCCAGCGTTTGGCCCGGCCAGGCGGAGCCAATACCAACATTGCCTCCTCCATTAACAATTAGGTTCCCACCCGCTGCAGTCCACGTACCAATACCGACATTGCCGCTGGTCACGACCAAGGTGGCTTGTGGCGTTGAGGTGCCGATACCGACGTTCATTTTGGTGTTGGTATTGAAAGGCACATAGGAAGCGATAGCCGTCATGCTAAAGCAAATGCACAACGAGGCCACCGTCATCGTCGTCAATCGGATGACATGTAATGATAGCCGCGCCATTATGTTTATTTTTTCTTTGCTTGCCATTGTTTACGGTCTTCTTCTATTAATTCCCTCAAGATGGTGACAAAAGACGGATCTTCCCCGCGCATTTTGCGCTCCAGGGCCTTGATCTTAAGGTACTGGTATTGATCGTGGGTCAGATCAATGGACGTCTTTATCATTCTCTCTGTGGGATTATTCTTTGCCATATTGCTCTGCTACTTTGATTTTTCTTTCCATTGCCGACGATCTTCTTCTATTAATTCCCTCAAGATAGTGACAAAAGACGGGTCTTCCCCGCGCATTTTGCGTTCCAGGGCCTTGATCTTAAGATACTGGTATTGATCACTCGTCAGATCAATCGAGGTCTTGATCATTTTCTCTTGGGGTTTATTTTTAGGCATGATTCTGCAGAAAAACAATTTTTATATAATTATTTCATTATTCAATTATCTAATACTATAATTATATAAAAAATAGAAAAATATGCTATTTAAAACAAAAAATTAACTTTGAGATCAGTGGGAAGAAAATAGG
>CAZKUL010000070.1:0-14254 GCA_964555945.1 uncultured Planctomycetales bacterium | reverse complement strand
CCCTGGCAAGACAGCCAGGGCATTGGATTTCAATTGACCCAATCACAGATTGCCTTGGGTTCCGGCGGCATTTTCGGGGTGGGCCTGGGCCACAGCCAGGCAAAACTTTTTTATTTACCGGCCGCACATACGGACTTTATTCTTTCCATCATTGGTGAAGAATTAGGCCTGCTTGGGACACTCAGCATTATCATCCTCTTTAGTCTTTTTATTTGGCAGGGGACGCGAATTGTGCGGCAGACCAATAATCCTTTTGGGTATTTTTTAGGGATGGGCATTGTCATGATGTTAGGCCTGCAAGCGATGGTAAACGTCGGGGTGAGCATCGGGGCTTTTCCCACTAAAGGATTGCCCTTGCCTTTTATCAGCTATGGCGGGTCTGCTTTGATTTTCCACCTGATGGCCATTGCCTTGCTGCTGAACATTTCAAAAGTTGAGGATTACTGATGAAGGTCCTCATTGCGACCGGCGGCACAGGCGGTCATATTTTTCCGGCCATTGAAACGGCCAAAGCCTTAAGGGTCAGGGGCCATCAAGTGAGCTTTGCCGGTGTTTTGGGAGTGGCCGCAGATAAGATCAAGGCGCTCGATTTTCCCGTGTTTACCCTTTGCGCCAAGGGGCTTAATGACCGTTCATTCTTAGGTTGGCTGAATTTTGGCCGCATCATGTCTCAGGCGGTGTGGGCTTCCTTTGCTGTCATCCGTCAAAGTGTTCCAGATAAAATTATCGGTTTCGGCGGCTATGGGGCTTTTCCTGTGGTCATGGCAGGGGCCTTAATGCGCTGCCCGGTTTTAATCCACGAACAAAATGTGGTCCCGGGCAAGGCCAATGCCTTGCTGTCAACGGTTGTCAAAAAAGTGGCCATTAGTTTTGAAGGCAGCCGGCGTTATCTGAACGCATCCAAGGTGGTATGGACAGGATGTCCGTGCCATCACAGCGCGGTGCCCTCCAAATCGGAAGGGCTCCGTGCTTTTGGTCTTGAGGACAACAAAAAAACAATTGTGCTCCTGGGAGGTTCCCAGGGCAGCCAGAAATTAAATGAGATTTTCTTTGAGCTGATGATGGACCTATCGCCGTATCAATTTCAAGCGGTCCATATGACAGGTACCCGCGAGTATCCCTTGTATGAAAAGCGCTACAACCGAGCCAATGTGGTTGTCAAAGCCTTCATCGATAATATAGCCCAAGCCTATGCCGCCGCTGATATCGTCATTGCCCGCGCGGGCGCCGCGACGATCAGTGAACTTGGGGCTTTGGGCATTCCCGCGGTCCTGATTCCGTATCCATTTGCCGGTAACCATCAAAAATATAACGCCGAAGTTTTGGGGCACGCTGGGGCAGCGGTCATTGTCGAACAAAAGGACTTGACCAAGTCTTCGTTAAAAGAGGCTGTCACCAGAATTCTAGAGACAAATGCTTCCAGAGAAGATATGCTGAAAAAAACGCGAGGGTTGTTTCAGACGGATGCGGCGTTGCAATTGGCTTTGGTGGCGGAGGGGTTATGAAAGAGATTGCTTCGTCGATGAAAAGCTCTCCTCGCAATGACGTTTTAAAGGTTTTATTGTGTGGGGTCATGGTCTCATTGGCCCGTCCTTCTTTCGCCGACGATAACCAGGACGCCTGGCAGAAGATGAGCGGTCAGGAGTTTATTATTTATTACCGGGCGGATGTTCCTGAGGACTTTGTGCAGACGACGATGGATACGGCGGAGGATGAATTGAAGCGGGTGACGGACAATCTGGGGATCACCAATAGCCAATACTGGTCTCTGGAAAAGCAGGTCAAAATTTACATTTACCGGGACCGGGATGATTTTGTCAAAAATGGTGGGCAGGCTGGATGGTCCCATGGCGTGACGTTCGCCAAGGCCAGGACGATAAAAGTATATCCCGACGTCAGCGGATTTTTTGATTCACTCCTGCCGCATGAGCTGGGCCACATTATTTTCAGGGACTATGTCGGGTATACGGCTGAGGTGCCCTTGTGGTTTGAGGAGGGGGTGGCCATCTATCAGGAGAAGGCCAAACGTTTAGGCTCCAATGAGCTCGTCAAAGAAGCGATTGAAAATGGTCAATTTATTCCTTTATTGCAACTCTCCGGTATGCGATTATATAAAAATTCTAAATCCCAAGTGGTGGATTTGTTTTATACTGAATCTGCCAGTGCCGTTTATTATTTGATCACGGAATTAGGAGATCAGGAATTTTATATGCTTTGCAATGAGATTAAAAATAATACGCCGTTTCAAGAGGCGCTCCATGATGTCTATTTAAGGTTCAGGACCATGGATGATCTTAATGGGGCGTGGGTGGATTATGTACAAGGATAATTTATGGCTAAGCATTATCATTTGATTGGTATCGGCGGGATTGGAATGGGGACATTGGCCTCACTGCTTTTGGACAAAGGGCATACGGTCAGCGGTTCTGATTTAAAAGACAACGACATCTGCCGGGGCCTGCGTAGCAGGGGCGCCCGTATCTCTATCACCCATAAAATCGGCAATGTTCTTAAGGTCACTGATTATGTGGTCTATTCCTCTGCAGTCAGGGTCAACAATCCCGAACTCATTGAAGCCGAGAGCCGCAATATCCCCGTGTTGCGCCGGGCGGAAGTGTTGGCCCAACTGGTCAACGCTCAAGTGGGTATTACCATTGCCGGTGCCCATGGCAAAACGACGACGACATCCATGGTCTCAAGCCTATTGATCAATGCGGGACTCGCACCCACAACCGCCATCGGCGGGATCATCAACGGCCAGGCAGCGTATAACGCCAATTTGGGCGAAGGTAAATATTTTGTCGCTGAAGTCGATGAAAGCGACGGCACCTTCCTTTATTTTAATCCCCATTATTCCATCATTACGAACATGGATTTTGAGCATGTCGATTTTTATAAGAATTGGGAAGGTATTGCCCAAGCTTACACGAAGTATATCGCTTGCACTAAGCCCCAAGGTTGCCTGATTGTCTGCGGTGAAGATAAGAAACTTCTTGAGATTGTGCGCCAACAGAACATCAAAGCTGTCACCTATGGCCTGGATGACGCCCAGGATGTTTATGCGGTGCGAGTGCTTTCAGACGGATTTCACTCTACTTTTTCCTGCCACACCCGTCGTGGCAAGCTGGGAGACTTTGAACTCAATGTGCCAGGCCAGCATAATATTCTAAACGCGCTGGCTTGCATCACTCTGGGCTTGCAGCTGGATATTCCTTACGCGGTGATGTTTAAGACGCTTCAAAGTTTTACCGGCGTCAAACGCCGCTTCCAGCTCAAGGGCCGGGTCAACGAGGTGACGGTGATCGATGATTATGGCCATCATCCAACAGAAATCCAAGCGACCCTCAATGCGGCCCGGTTATTTAACCCTAAGCGCTTGATCACCGTGTTTCAACCACACCGTTATTCCAGGACCAAGTTTCTCTTAAATGAATTTGTGGAACATTTAAGTCAGAGCGATGAGTTGATATTGACGGACATTTACGCGGCCAGCGAGAAGGTTTCGGAAGGTGTGGGGGTCAAGGTCCTTTTCGAGAAATTGCAAAAGAAATTAGGGTCCAAGGTCGTCTTTTTGAAAAAAGACGATATTGTCAAATATTTGCTGGATTATGTCCAAGCCGGTGATATGGTGCTTTTTCTGGGGGCGGGGGACATTTACCATCTTTCGGATGAATTGGTCAAGGGGCTCTCCCTCTTGAATGAAGCCAGAGATTTGATCAGGCAGAAAGTGTCATGAGTCGTCAGTCATTTGGGACAATAGCGGTGTTGATGGGAGGGTATTCCTCGGAGCGGGAAATTTCCCTGCGTTCGGGCCAGGCTGTGGCTGATGCTTTATCCGGGGAAGGTCACCGTGTCCTGCCGTTGGACCTGACGAGCGATGATACGGGCAGGATCATCCAGCAAATCCAGGAGATCCCTATCGATGTCGCTTTTATCGCCCTGCATGGGCGCCTGGGTGAGGATGGCGTTATCCAAGGTATCTTAGAAAAACTTGAAATTCCTTACACCGGCTCTGGTGTCAAGGCCAGCCAAATGGCTTTTAACAAGATCTTGACCCAAAAGGCACTTCAAGCGGCGGGCCTGCCAGTGCCGCCTAACACCTGTATTACCGACGGCAGGAATGTGGATTTTAAGACGGCTTGGGGCCAGATCAAATCAACCCCGTTGGTCGTCAAGGCCGCCTGCGAAGGGTCGAGTATTGGTGTGCACATCGTGCGTCACCCCTCGGAGTGGGAGCCTGCTTTTAAAGACGCGCTGGGCTATGGGCCCAATATTATCGTTGAACAATTTATCAAGGGCCGTGAATTTACGGCGGGGATATTCGACCATGAGGCCCTACCGTTGGTGGAAATATGTCCCAAATCCAATTTTTTTAGTTTTACGGCCAAGTATCAAAAAGGCGCCACCCAATACGTTTGTCCGGCGGAGATCCCTGAAGCCTTGACCCGCAAAATTAAAGAATTGTCTTTACGTGCCTATGAGACCCTGGGCTGTGAGGGGTTTGGAAGGGTGGATTTGCGGGTGGATGACAAGGAACAGCCCTTCATTTTAGAGGTCAATACCATTCCCGGATTTACGGGGACAAGCTTGTTTCCAAAGGCGGCAGCCCAAGCGGGTTACAGCTTTGTACAGGTTTGTGAAAGATTATTGGATTTGGCTCTGAACTCGAGACAACCGTAAATGTTTACCGTCATTGCGAACCCGAAGGGCGAAGCAATCCCAATAAAATTAATTCTTTCAGAGATTGCTTCGCTTCGCTCGCAATGACGGTAAACAGTTACAGATAACCTAACGACTAGCAAGGGGCAGGGAATTTTGGCAAAAAGATCCAGTGTTAACATATCCAGGATCGCGGTCATCCGCGTGATCGTTTTTTTATTCATCGGTTTTGTTTTCTTTACCGGCTACGTCAACGCCGTTGAATTCCTGACCAGCTCTCCGCTGTTTGAAGTCAAGGATGTCTTGATTGACAAATCCATTCAATTTATCGACCTGCGCTCTTTGAGGGACCTTAAAGGGACCAATATTTTCAAGATTGATATTGGGAAAATTGACCGTCAAATTGCGGAGCGTTACCCTTACATCGCGCAGTTAAGGGTCGTGCGCCAACTGCCGGACCGCGTCCTTATCCTGGCTAAAAAGCGCGAGCCTTTGATGCAAATTTATTTCAGAAAAAAGTACCTGCTTCTGGACACCGAGGGTGTGACCTTGTATTTCGTCCTGACACCCACCCCCTTGCCTCTGGTGCATGGCATTCCCCTGAAGGATGAAGGCGTATTTTTGGGCGGGCACCTGCGGGGAACCGCATTAAGCAAGGTCGTGGAGATCCTCAATAGTTTCAAGGCCTCCCCGTTTTTAAAACGTTGGCGCATCCATGCCATTGAAGCGGGTAATCTCTCGAGGATAGATTTAAGTGTCGGTGAAAATATGCATGTCATCCTTGACCAGGATGATACACAGGATAAGATAGAGTTATTGCAAATGTTGATATCGACCAATAAAATCAGGTTGAATCAGGTCAAGTACATTGATCTAAGGTTTAAAGAGCCTGTGATAGCTAACACGATGGATGAAAGCAAGGGATAAGTGAATAGGGAAAAAGCCCCCTCCCTAACCGAGCAATACTTTTGCAAATTTACTAGCCTGACTGCCGCAGAGAGCGGCAGGCCTCCCCACGAGGGGGAGGGAATGCTAAGGGTAAGGGGACACTGAGTATGTTTAAAAAAATGGCACAGCTGCAATATTTTTGCGGGTTGGATCTGGGCACCCACACCATGAAGGCCAGTATTGTCCGGCTCTCAGATGAGGATAATTTGGACCTGTTGGGTGTTTTTGAAACAAAGGCCACGGGTTTTAAAGAAGCGTCGATCAGTGACATCACTGAACTTGCCGAATGTATCGCACGCACCGTGCAGGGGGTCATGCAAAAGACGGGCATTAAAATCCACGCCGTCCAATTGGGCATCAGCGGAAGCTTTCTGGCGACACGCCGCACCTCGGCCATTATCCCTTTGATTGACAGCGGGACTAAGGTGATATCCAAATTTGATTTACGCAAAGTGGAGGCCCAGGCAAAGCTGCTGGGGGTCAATCTGGAAGAGGAAATCATCCATGATTTTCCGCAGTGGTATAAAATTGATGATATCAACACCTCCATTAACCCGGCGGGATTGATCGGCAGGAAAATTGAGGCCAGTCTCTTGTTATTGACGGCCAACAGCCTGCGCGTGCGTAATTTGACCAAGGCCGTGCACCAGGCCGGTTTCGAGGTCAACAGTGTGGCTTTTAGCGGCTTTGCCGCGAGCGACGTGGCTGTAGACAAGGCGGACAAAGCCCTGGGTTGCGCCCTGGTGGATATAGGGGCCAATATCACGTCGGTCATTTTCTTTAAGAATGGCATTGTGGGGGATGTCCAATTTATCCCTTGGGGGGGCAATTATGTGACCCAGAGCATCGCGGAGCGCTTGAGCCTGACCATTGATATGGCTGAGGAAATTAAAAAGACCCAGGCCGTGGCCAGCCGGAGTAACCCCCAGGAACTTTCAGGGGAGATCTTAGTCAAGCGCGAGAAAGGCTATATCCCCATCCGCCGGGAATCGGTGTGTGAAGCGGTCAATTGGGAAATTGAGAATTTTCTAACCCACCTGGAGACGGTCATTAAGGGCTCTCATTTATATCACCAATTGAATAAAGGTATCGTGATGGTGGGCGGCGGCTCTTTGTTGACGGGGGCCATTGAACGGATTGAGGAGCGCATCAACACCACGGTGCGCATGGGGGCGGCCACCCCGGGCCTTAATAACGCGGCTGTCTATGCGGCCAGTATCGGGTTGGGACGCCTGCACTATTTAAAGAAAAAAGAGGAGTCTATCGGCATCAAGACTCCTCTTAACTTCAAAGACAAAATCGTCAATAGTGTGAAGGAATTGTGTCAGGAGTATTTCTAATCATCCTGCTGCTTGTGGTCGTTACGACGTTTGCTTAGATTAAATTCGATGTTCTTAAGGACGTTGCGCAGCCGGGAGTTGCTGTTAATGATATTCAGTACGCCCATCGAAATTAACAGTAGGAGCATGATGATGAGGGTGCTGTTAAAAGATTGGGTCACTAATAATTGGTCCGCAACGGTGCCCTTTGGGGCCTCCAGACTGATATAGAAGATTTTTAAGGCATTTATACAGGTAAACAGAAAGATAATGCATAAAAGAGCTTCGTATAGGATGATATAAAAATGACGCGACATCCATTGCGCCGCGCGATTGTCCCACTGTTTGATCCTATTTAAGAAATCATTGTAAGCCATAGGTATGTCTCCTTTTAGATGCCTGCTTTATCTCACCCCCCTTATTGGGGAAAAAGGACTCAGGTGAGGCTTGAAACTAATTGTATGAGACGTTTATTTGAATGCAAGCGATTTCTATGATTATATCACATTTATGTTCTTTCTGCCAAAAGGGCCGTAACTTAATGTTTCTCATGGTTTTGGGCTCTTTGACCTTTTCCGGGTGCATTACCGGGCCGGGGGTGAGCGGGAACCTGGGCTATAGCCAGGACCGCCGGGTGGTCATCGTGGGAGAAAAAGTTTCCCCGGATATCGCCGTCTATTATCAGCGCCGTTATGATGCCATGGTCTGGTATACGCCCTCTAAGGGTTTAATGAAGGATTCCGCAGCAGTCATTTTTAAGGGCCTTGGCCCCTCGCCCGCCATGAGATCATTGATCAACGAACTGGAAAGCATCAATTATACCCTTGGCCGCTGGGAGATCATCGTGCCTAAGATAGGGGAGGGGTATTTTCTGGCGACACTTAAGGACATGCCATCAGGGGATTTATCTCACGCGCGGGGGGACATCGTCCTGATTGATTCTAACGGTAATCGGGACATGGAACAGCAGGTGGCGCGGGTGACGGACAATAGTTTTTTCGTGACGTATGAATTCCAGAAGTATTAACCTATTTATGATGGGCGGCTTTCCAGGCTTCGCGGCGTTGTTTAGAAAAATCTTTTAACTGATCCACGTAGGCTTTGGCCTCTGGATGGGTGCTGAAGAAATTATCCCTGTCGGCTTTCATCTCCTGGAAAAACGCATGACGCTTGGCGCTTTCTGCCTTTTGGAACTCAATCCATGAGGCCGGGGGCTGCGGGCTGCTTTGCGCCTGGGAGATGACCGGGAAATATAATATTAAAGCTATTAAGACTAAGGATTTTTTGATCATATGAATGTCTCCGTATAAAGGTGCTCGAGATTTAGAATATCATAATTTAGGAAAGATGTTTAAAAAATTAGAAAAATGATGAATGCTTATATCAATTGTTGTTAGAATAGCACTCTGGCGATGAAAATATCCAGGGGCGAAGCGATGAAGCAATTCCCTCTGAGATTGCTTCGCCCTTCGGGCTCGCAATGACACAAAACATCTTCCGCAATCTCACATTACTTTTGGTCCTTCAATTGGTCGTTACCGTATTTATTCTTATTGCCCCCACCAACAATATCATTAAGACGGTTTTGCTTTTGATCTTGTGGATGTTGACCTTTGGCCCTTTGACCTCCCGTGAAATCGGGCTTTTTGTGATGGCCTGTCTTTTTTTTTCAGGGATGAACGTGGTGGCCCTCAAACACGGGATATTCTTTTTCCGCCACCCTGATATCGGGGCCATGCCCTTGTGGGAGTTTTTTATGTATGGTTTTTATTTGCTCCACACCCTGCGCATGATCAAAGGCCCTTGTCCCCCGGCAGACCCTGTCAAGGTCTGGTTTTTGGTGATTTTGATGGCCGCTGCTTTTGGCTGCATTGCGGACCAGCATGTGTTGATCCTCGTGACTTTTGCGTTGCTGGGCTTAGGCTTATGGTGGTTCCATGAACCTTTTGATCTGATGTACACAGGCTATTTTATTTTTTTGGGGGCTCTCATCGAATATAGCGGGGTCTACAGCGGGCAATGGGCTTATCCCGGCCATCCTCCAGGGGGTGTTCCATTATGGTTTATCACGATGTGGGGAGGGATTGGGTTATTGTTGCGGCGTTTGGTTGTGCCTATTGTGTTTTCACCAGCAAAATGATATCATACTTTTCAAAATTATGAACTTATTAGCCATTGGATATTTGTCTTGTGCCGTATTTTGCCTGTTGTTAAGTTCTTTTGTCATGGGCCGGCATGAGAAATCCCCTGTCAGGGACGCGTTTCTGATCCAGGTTTTCTTTTTTCTCATTTGGCAGGTTGGCACCTACGAAGTTTTAGTCGCACCCAATGCTTATTGGGCGACGATTTTCTCCCGCATCGCCTATGCCGGATGTATTTTTCTCTCCGTTGCCAGTTATCAGTTGGTGGTCAATTTTTGCTCATTAAAATCCCAGTTCAAATTTGTCACATTGGGCTATTGCTTGGGGGCCATTGTTTTCTTTCCGTTATTATTTACGGACCAGTTGATGACCCAAGCCTATTTATACCCCTGGGGCTATTGGTTTCATGCCGGCCGTCTCCATCCGCTGTATTTGATCTTCTTTACCGTGTATGGATGGGCCAGTTTTATTAATTTGATAGTCCAGCAAGCCAAGGTCACGGACCGCAGTGAAAAGGGCAAGTACCGCTTTTTGTTTTGGGCCTATTTTATTGTCTATTTTAGCAATATTGATTTTTGGCCTGACTATGGCTATCCTGTGCTCCCGTTGGGATTTTTATTCACCAGTATTTGGCTGATCACTATTTGGGTTGTCATCAAGCCTTATGATTACTTTTCAATGTGGAGAAGAATCCTCCGATGAATATAAATGACGCGGTCAAGGCCTGGCAGACGGCCATCGGTGAGCCAAAGGTCCAGACCCGCGAAGATGAATTGAAAAAATACAAGCTCTGCACCACCGGTACCAGGCGGGACATCGCGGCTGTCCTTTTGGCAGGGTCCGTCGATGAAGTTGTCCGCATTGTCAAGATCGCCGGTGAATTCAATATTCCTCTCTATCCCATCAGCAAAGGCAACAATTGGGGTTACGGTTCCGCCAATCCTGTGGTCAATGGATCTGTGATTGTGGATATGTCCGGCATGAACCAGATCCTTGATTTTGACCCGGAATTAGGCGTGGTTACCGTCGAGCCAGGTGTGACGCAGCAAATCCTTGCAGATTTTCTTCATAAAAACGGTGATAAATTCATGTGTCCTACGACGGGAGCAGGCCCCCAAGGCAGCATTTTGGGCAATGCCCTGGAGCGCGGATATGGTTTGACACCTGTGACCGACCATTTTCAAGCGGTGCAAAACCTGGAAGCTGTATTGCCCGACGGTTCTATTTATCATTCGGCCCTCTATGAGAATCAATGCCAGACCGTGGACAGGGTCTTCAAATGGGGCATCGGCCCTTATCTGGATGGACTTTTTTCCCAGGGCAATTTTGGCATTGTCACTAAAATGACCATTCAATTGGGGGCTCGTCCGGAATGTGTGGGGGCGTTTATCCTTGAAATGCGCAATGAAAAAGATTTGGAAATGGCGGTCCGTTTGATCAGGGAGACCCTCAGAGAACTGGGGGGGACGGTGGGGGCGATCAATTTAATGAATTCCCTGCGTTTGCTTTCCATGAGCACTTTTTATCCCTATGATGAAATTAAAAAATCACCTGAGAATTATGTCGAGATCATCAGAAAAATAGCTGAAGATTTTAACTTTGCCCCCTGGAATTGCCTGGGGTCTTTTTATGGCAAAAAAGAGGTCGTCCAGGCTGCGTCCAAAATCCTGAAAGAAAAAGTTTATCCCTATACCAAGCGCTTGATTTTCTTGTCTCGCCCTCAATTAAATTTCTTGGGATCGGTCCTGTCTTTTTTGCCGTCGGCCATTTCTAAAAAACCGTTGATCCGCATTGAAAAACTCAAAATGTACTTTGACATCCTGGAAGGCCGGCCCAACCAGGTGGCTTTGAACCTGTGTTATCGTAAGGTGCCTCAAAACTTGCCCGAAGGGTCTGCGGAGCTTAATCCGGCCCGTGACGGATGCGGCCTTTTTTGGTACGCCCCTTTGGTCCCTATGAAACCGGAATTAGTGCGCACCTACGTTGATTTTGTGGAGGCAGTCTGCCAAAAGCACCATATTGAACCTTTGATCACACTGACGGGTTTTTCTGACCGCTGTTTCGACAGCACCATCCCCATTATTTTTGATCCGAAAAACCCTAAGGAAGTAAGCCAAGCCAAGGATTGCCTGGAAGAGCTTTTTACCAAAGGACGGGAGTTGGGGTTTTATCCCTATCGTGTCAATATCGACATGATGAAAGATCTTGTCAATCCATCCCAGCCTTTTTGGGCCATGCAAAAGGCCTTGAAAAATGCCATTGACCCCAAAGGCATCATCGCCCCCGGAAGGTATTCGGTTTAAGTTTGGATTTGCCAGGGGGATTTGCGCCTGGCCGAATTTCCAATAAAGGTTAAGGAAACGGCACGGACGGCTTAAACATATCTAAAAATAAGTTTGGCAACGTTATGGAAGTTTTGCGCCTGTAGTTCAACTGGATAGAACATTAGTCTTCGGAACTAAGGGTTGCAGGTTCGAGTCCTGCCAGGCGCGTTTTTTCAAAGGGCCGACACAAGGTCGGCCCCTACGAAAAAAAAGGGGGTTTTATTGGACAAGAGATGTTGTATTTGTGGCAGGCCGGTTTTTAGCGTTCATTCCATGTATTGCCAGACACACGCACGACTGGCTTTTCGCATGAAAATAAGACGGTTTCCACCTAAGGCTGTTGAGGCGGTCTGGGCGTATCTGCGCGCTAACGGCGACCGCTGTTATTACACCAAGCTGCCCCTTGAGATGGAGGACATCAGGAGCCAGTGGTATTGCGTTTTTGACCATGTGATACCTCTTGATCCCAACACAATCGTATTGACCTCTGCTCTTATCAATGAGATGAAATCAGCCCTATCCGAGAGGGAATTTTGGTTTTATGTGGGACAGTTGGCTGATTTTATGGAAAAGGGCCGGAAGATCAAAAAGATAAGGCTGGCCTATTGGAGAAGGCACCTGCCGCAAACCCAAGAGGCTCCGTTGCCTGGTAAAAAGCCAATATGGCACAATATCAAAGACAAAAAGTGCTGCATCTGTGGCCGGACGGTCTTTAGTCTCCAGTCAAAGTACTGCCTTAGATGTTCTCGATTTAACAAACGGATGGAATTAAAAGGGTTTTCTCCCGAGGCCGTCGAGAAGATCCGGCAGCACCTGCGCACCAATGGCTATGTGTGTCAATTAACCGGACTGCCGCTTGATACGGACAATGACCGCAGCCCCTGGTATTGCGTTTTTGACTATTTGACGCCCGGGGACCACTCCACCGTCGTGCTGACCTGCGCCTTATTCAGTGAGATGAAATCAGACCTTTCCTGGAAGGAATTCACCTATTACATCAGGCAGTTGGCCAACTTTAAAAGGAACAATACAAAAATTAGGAAGAAAAAGCTGGTTTACTGGTACCGGCTGACGTCCCGTCAGCGGTATGTCAGAAGCCTTCGGGACTAAATTGAACTGAAATAGAAGCTATGAGAAGAAAATATACATCCATTTTTATCTCGATGTTTGTAGTTGGTGGCGCTGTGGTCCATGCCCAGAATATCGGTAAGAATACGATTTTTGATACGACGCGTTGTGCCTATGATTCCGATTGCGTTGCAGAAATGGCCACCCCCCTTGCGGAATTTGGACAGCCATAAATAGTCAATATGTTTCGCCGGATGAGGGATTGGACAATCCCTTGCCTAAGGAATGTTCGCGGTATTCCAAGCTAGGTGGCCCTGAGCCTTTGACGGCCTGTGTTAACAATAGGTGTCAGGTCATTAAAGATGAGATATTGAAAGGATGTTTTGATAATAGTGATTGTGTGGCGGTCTATGATCATTGCGGATGGAAGGTAATAAATAAAGAATATAAGGAAAAGTACAACAGTCATCTGGGTCTAGATTCTTGTAAATCTTCCCGAACCCCCGAGCCTACAACTGTTTGTTTCAAGCATATGTGCCGATAAAAGACATGGGACGATAGAGGTTGGAATCCCTTGAAAATTCTTGCCAGACATACAAACCTTGTATATACTCGTAGTGGAGGATAAAACTATGAAAACACAAACAGTTAATATTTCCTTTTCAGATGAGCTTTTAAAAGACATTGATGCGGTAAGTCATGAGGAGGCGCGGTCTCGCTCAGAGTTTATTCGTGAGGCCGCACGCGCGTATATTGCCAGAAAACGTGTATGGAAAGGGATTTTTCAGTCATCGGCAAAACATGTTAAAAGCCTTGGGTTGAAAGAAAAAGATATCGCCAAAGCGATCGCAAACCATCGCCGCGGAAAGGGATAATTGGTGAAAGTTGTTCTAGATACAAATGTTCTTATTTCCGCAATCATGTTTGGCGGAAAAAGTCGTGATATTTTGGAAATGGGAATATCTGGTAAGATCAAGGTCGCTATTTCACAAGATATTCTTAAAGAATTGGCAGAGGTTTTAATCGGTAAGAAGTTTCGAACGCCGATAGCGTTTGTTGGGCAGATCATTCATGAACTCTCCGAGATTGCCGAATTAGTAATTGTGACAGACAAGATCAATGCTGTTAAGAATGATCCAGATGATAACCGGATCCTTGAGTGCGCTGTAAGCGCCAAGGCAGATTATATTGTTTCTGGAGATAGTGATCTTTTGTCTTTAGGGCATTTTCGGAAGATTAAGATACTGTCCCCAGGCGATTTTTTACTTAAAATATGAGAAAAAAGTACGCTCTATCAAGAACGGACTTTGAGATTTATTTAATGGCTTGTGGTTAATGTTAAATAATTGAAGAAACTTTTGATTTTGTATTTTGATATAATGAGGGAGAAGTATAAAATCCTTTAAGAAATCCATCGGAAATGCTATATTACAAAAATGGACATCCAGAGCCCTTTAGAACTTTTCCCAGGTTTTAAAAACAAATTCATGGCCTCTGCCAATGATATTAATGCTTTAAATGAACGTTTTGTCCAACTCAATGCCGGGTCGTTGCCAATGCCCGCGTCTCCTGAGAATTTACGGGTCATAGAAATCCAAAAGGCGATCCCTGCGGCAATGAATACATTTGCGCCTGTCTACCTGCCTCTTGCAGGCAGGGAAGCGCTGGAAAAACAAATCATTGTGCCTGACGCTGAAGCTTGGACCCGCGTTGCCCTGCTTGATATTAACATGGAAAATGTCCCCCATGACTCATTCAGGCGAGCCCTTTCCGAGTATATCGATGTGCTGGTTGT
>CAZKUL010000069.1:0-14319 GCA_964555945.1 uncultured Planctomycetales bacterium | reverse complement strand
AATAAATATTTTGATGCCATCAATCCTTCCAATGGGGAGGTGTATGCGCGGATCGCGGACGCCGATACGATTGATGTGCAAATGGCTGTGAGTGCGGCGCGGTTGGGGTTTGATCACGGCAGCTGGCCGACAATACCAGTGACCCGTCGTGGGAATGTTTTACAAAAAATAGCATTATTGATCAGGGAAAATGCCAAGGAATTGGCGGAATTAGAGTGTGCCTCTTGCGGAAAGACCATTAAGCACACGACCTTCATTGATGTGCCGACGGCAGCTGAGACTTTTGAATATTTTGGCTCTTTATCAGAGCCCTTGGCCTATCAGAAGATCGATACAACTGCTCCTGTGCTTTCGATAATTGAACGTGATCCTGTAGGGGTCGTTGCCATGATCATTCCCTGGAATTATCCTTTGATCATGACAGCCTGGAAATTAGCGCCGGCATTACTGGCAGGCAATTGTGTGGTACTTAAAACTTCACCTGCGGCGTGTGCCTCCATCATGTTCCTGGCCAAATTATGCCTGATGGTCGGTTTCCCTAAGGGTGTGTTGAATATCATCAGCTCCTCAAGGCCTGAGGCGGGCCAAGAGTTGGTCTCTTCGACCGAAGTAGATATGGTGTCTTTTACGGGTTCCAACAAGACGGGTGAAGCGGTCATGGCATCAGCAGCCAAGGGCGTTAAGAAATTGACCCTGGAGCTTGGCGGCAAATCACCCAATATTGTTTTTGCGGATTGCGACATGGAGGCGGCCCTGGGAGGGGCGATGTCTGCCGCTTTTATGAACCAGGGACAGATGTGTACCGCGGGCTCAAGGCTCCTGGTGGAAGATAAAATATATAATGAGTTTGTGGAGAAATTAGTGACGCGGGCCAAGAATTTGAAAATCGGGCCGGCGGATCACTTTGAAACTGAATTCGGTCCTTTGGTCTGTCAAGAGCATCGCAATGCTGTGTTGAAATTGATCGATAAGGGTATTAAAGAGGGGGCCAAACTTGCTTGCGGCGGGAAGATTCCGGCACCCCCACCTGGCCTCCCCCATCAAGGGGGAGGAATATGGGAAAAAGGGGCTTATCTGGAGCCGACCATTTTCACCCATGTGCGTAATTCGATGAGCATCGCCCAGGAAGAAATTTTTGGGCCGGTCGTGTGCGTTATGCCTTTTACATCGCTCGAGGAAGTGATCCATATCGCTAATGATACCAAATATGGGTTGGCGGCCATGATCTGGACAAAAGATTTGGACAAGGCCAACACGGTGGCCCGTCGTTTGCGCTGCGGGACGGTATGGATCAATACCTATGGTGTCTTCTTAAATGAAGCGCCTATCGGCGGCTATAAACAGAGCGGCTTTGGCCGTGAATTAGGCGAAGCTGGACTATTGGAATACACGCAATCAAAACATATTGTCACGGATCGTACGTCTGAGGGTCGATCATTAGTGACGTGTTGGTTTTAAGAATGAATACTGGTGTTGATACAAAGGAATTAAATTGGATTGTGACGCTTGTGATGTCTATTATTTTTGGATATCTGGGTGTGGACCGGTTTATGATGGGGCATATTGGTTTGGGGTTGCTTAAATTGTGCACTTTCGGGGGATTCGGTGTTTGGTGGTTGGTGGATGTGATTTTAATTGCGACACGTTATAAGTTTAAAAATGTGACATGGATTGACTAAACTATAAGGCCGTTTATCTGATAAAAATTAAGGAATCGGCGAGCAACTGCGAGTGTCGGTCAATACGACCACATCCTAATCAGTGATAAAACTAATGGAATAATAAAGAAGGAGATCAATATGGTACAAAAAATTCTGTTTTTAACTCCGCCTCTTAAAGCCTGGGATTCTCATGGTTTGCATAAGGCGGCCAATCAGATGCATGCGCAGGTGGCGGCCTATATCCGCTCCAAAGGCCTCGCCACCGTCGAGGCTTTGGATTCCCGTGCCTTGGACTTGGATTGGGATGGCATGATGGCTAAAATTGAATTAAGCAAACCAGACATGGTTTTTTTAGGCGACCAGCTTTTTTCCACCTGCGGGGCCGCGGTCATCTGGTATTTTAATGAGGCCATGAAATTGATCAAGGCCAAGTATCCGCACATAATCACGGTGGCCTCCGGACTGTGGTATTCCGCGGATTATGACCGCCAAATGCGCTTGAATCCTGCTATTGATTACATTTTGATTGGTGAAGGGGAATTGACTTTGGAGGATTTGCTCAATAATCTTAGAGACGCCATAAATGGCGTCTCTACGAAAAAAGATATGAGGGACATTCCTGGGTTGGTTTTTCGCCGGGATAATGGCACCATTATTGTTGGTCCCCACCGCGGTCTCATCCCGGATTTAAATGCGCTTCCCATGCCCGCGTATGATTTATTTCCCATGACAACCTACGTTGGACATACGTATTGGAAACCGTTTGCTGAATTGATGACGTCCCGCGGCTGCCCTGGCAAGTGCCATTTTTGTTATGAATGGGCCCTGTATGACAGCCGTTCGGCAGCCAAGGACTTTACTTCCTGGCGTGGATTATCCGGCAAGCGGATCGTTGATGAGCTCGATATCCTTGAAAAGCAATACGGGATCACGACGGTCGTCATGCAGGATGATGCGTTTAACTCTGACACCAAGGCGATGATCGAATTCTGCGAGGAGAAGATCAAGCGCGGCAATAAAGTCGGCTGGGTCTGCTTGGGCCGTGCGGACCAGTGGATTTCTCAAGCGGACATTTTGCCCTTGATGCGTAAGGCGGGCTTGTTCATGGCGCTGACGGGAGTTGAGGTGGAAAGTGATTCCCAGTTGCTTAAGACAGGCAAAGGTGTCACCATTGAGCAGATTAGAAATACGATCAAGATCTTACGCGCCCAGAATATCGGGACGGTGGGCACGGTTTTGATCGGTTTGCGCGAAGATACGGAAGAAAAGATCAAGGAACGTTTGCGCATCGCCGAGGAAATTGACCCGGATGTCTTTGCGCTGGATTATCTGACACCGGTCCCGAACTCTCCGGATTGGCGTTATGGTATTCAAAAGGGCTGGTTTGATCCTGAGACCATCAATTTGAAGGATTGGGACTTTCAGCATCCTATTATCCCGACGGACTTTTTGTCTATTGAAGACGTTGGCCGCCTGGGCGCCTGGTGCATGCGTGAGTATTATTCCAAACCTGAGCGCATCCACCGCATCATGGAAAGCGACTACGATATGCGCGTGAAATTGTGCGTCAAAGACTTTATGAACAATATCGCCAAATGGGAAGCCAATTCGCGCGTACAAGCTGCAAATTAAGGAGAATCATGGTATCAATTCAAACAACAATGAAATGGGACGAGGTGGCATTGGGTAAGTATAATAAAATGCTCAATTTGATCCCAATATTTCACCGGCGATTGGCCAAAGAAGTTGTTAATAAAAAAGCAGAGCTAGGGGCGCAGGCACGGGGTTCATCTCAGGTGGAAGAAAGTGATATCGTCCAAGCCTTTGTCACTGAAGTGCCCAAAGCTTTTTACAGCTTAATGGTGCGTATCATGGATGAAGTCGGTTTTGATTATAAAAAATACATATGAAAAAGATCCGAGTACTCTGTCATCCCGACGAAAGTCGGGATCTTTTATAGATTCCGGCTTCCGCCGGAATGACACACTCTTAAAAAATTACTTTACAGAGTACTAGGACTTCAAAAGCGTAAGGTAATTTTATGAGGATCGCTGTTATCGGTGCAGGTGCTATTGGATGTGTGGTGGCTGCCTATTTAAAGAAGGCGGGTGAGGATGTTGTCCTTATCGGCCGTTCTGATCAGGTGGATGTCATCACACAAAAGGGCTTAAGTCTTAAAGGGGTACGCGGTAGTGAAACCATTATGGTCCCTGCCTTGACCCGTTTGGATAAGCCCTATGACCTGGTCATTTTTGCCGTCAAGACACAGGATTTGGAAGAGGCTTTTGTTCATAATTGCGAATTTTTGGAACCTTCCGGCTTGATGTTAACGACCCAGAATGGTGTTCAGGCAGATAATATTTTGAGCGGCCATTTTGAACGCGACCGTCAGCTTTCCAGTATTGTTATGTTTGGGGCAACCTATATCGAGCCCGGAGAAATTATTTGTAATTTCGAAGGCGATTGGATCATCGGCCGTCCGCTCATGCCTTTGGACCCCACGACCCATCAGGTTGCTGAAGTCCTTGGTAAGGCTTTTAAAATGGTGCCGAGCACTAATATCATGGGACAAAAATATCTAAAGCTTTTTGTGAACTTTAATAATTGCATTCCGGCACTTATTGGCAAAAGCATGCAGGAGACCTTTGCTGATATGGATTTGTGCCGTCTGAGCATTAGGCTCTTGAAGGAAGGTCTTGATATCGTGACACAGGCCAATATTGAATTGGTTTCCTTGCCTGATTTTCCCAAGGAACGTATTTTGGGCCTAGTTAAAATGCCTATTGATCAAGCGGCCGGGATCATTCATAAAACATTGACCACACTGAGTAAGGAGCCATTATATGGCTCCATTTTGCAAAGCATCATGCGTCATAAAACCAGTGAGATTGATTTTATCAACGGGGAGATAGTCCATTTGGCCAATCACTTCAAATTACCGCCCACCTTAAACGAAAAAGTCGTGGATATGGTGCATGAGGTGGAACGGACGGGGAAATATTTTAGTGTAGAAGAAATAAAATTAATCCTCGTAGGGGCGGGTTCCAAACCCGCCCATTAAAGGAGGGCAGGTTTGGAACCTGCCCCTACGTTGCAAGGAGAAAATGATGATTTCAACAACCAAAACGGCAGAATCGCTTGGATTTAAACGGACCTCCTGGATCCCGGAGCATTGGGGCAATGCCGAAATCGAAGTTTTTAAATGCGTCGACGATCATTGGGACTTTTTAATCAATAAAAAGGTCGATGAGTTTATCAAATATATCCACCCCGACATGATAGGCTACGGCCATGAAAGTCCTGTCCCGGTCGATTATCCATGGCTTTATAAGTGGGTTGGTTTTTGGACCAAGAGTTCGAACATTCCCATTGCTGAAATCCGCCCCATTCAAATGAAGATCCATGGGGACATCGCCATTTTGCAATATATTATTTTTACCGTTGAGGTCAATGCCGAAGGCGGCAAGCGTGTTGTCCGCCGCTATACGATGACCTGGAAAAAGAACCCCCAGATGGGTATCTGGCAGGTGATTGGGAGTCATAATAATTTAATGGATGAGACACTAAGGCATTAATTAATCTTTTCGTAGAGACGCCATTAATGGCGTCTCTACAATAATTGCGAGTTGAGAGATATGTATAAAAAACGTAGAGTGGTTGTCACAGGCGTAGGTATTGTATCTCCCAATGGCATCGGCAATGAAAATTGCTATCGGGCCATGATCAATGGGGTCTCTGCTGTGAGACGCGTAACAGAATTTGATGTGTCTATTTTTAACACCAAGATTGCAGCCCAGGTCTCGGATTTTGATCCGGTGGCTTTGGGCTTAAGCTTTTCCGATGCCATGCGCATGGACCGTTATGTGCAGTTTGCGTGTGTGGCGGCACGGATGGCCCTGGATGATTCCCGGATTAATTTGTCCAAGGTCAATCTCGAGCGCATGGGTGTTTCGTTGGCCAATGCCATTTGTGGGACCAAATACATGGAAGAGGAATTTGCGCTGGTGACAAACAGCGGCAAGAATCCCATTGATCCCAGGCTCGTGCGTCCGGATCTCTATGATGCCGCTATGTTCAATACGCCTTCCAGTGAGATTGCCGCTAAATATGGGTTGATGGGAGTTTGCAACACTATTTCAACAGGGTGTACCGCCGGAACAGATTCTATCGGCTTTTCTTATGAAGCCATTAGTGATGGGGACGTGGATATCATGATCACCGGTGCTTCAGAGGCGCCGATAACACCCATTACCTTTGGCGCTTTTGATACTGTTAATGTGTTGTCTGTCCATAATGACGAACCGGAAAAGGCCAGCAGGCCTTTTGATAATAAGCGTAATGGTTTTGTCATTTCTGAAGGGGCGGGATTATTGGTCGTTGAAGAACTGAATCATGCCTTAAAGCGGGGTGCCCGGATTTACTGTGAGATCACAGGGTTTGGCACTACTTGCAATGCCTATCATATGACGGACTTGCCACCGGAAGGGGATGCCATGGCGGATTGCATCAGCCTGGCTATGAATGATGCTGGCATTAAGCCTGAGACGATTGAGTATCTTAACGCGCATGGATCTTCGACGCGTCAGAACGACGTGTTTGAAACAAGTGCCTACAAAATGGCCTTAGGAAAATATGCCTATGATTTGCCTATATCATCGGTTAAATCCATGATCGGCCATCCTTTGGCAGGGGCCAATGGCATTGAAATCGCCTTAAGTTCCATGATCTTTGAACGCAATATTCTGCCACCAACGATCAATCAAGAAGAGCGCGATCCGGGATGTGATTTGTATTACATTCCCAATAAAGCGATTGAAAAAAAGGTGAATTGTATTTTAAAAACTTCCAGTGGATTTTCAGGCATACACTCTGCCATGGTTTTGCAACGGTACGACGGCTAAGTCTCAGATGCCAAGCAGGAAATAGTGGGTATTGGTGTTGCAACGATATTTTGATTGAAATAATGAAGAACATGTCATCCCCGCGAAAGCGGGGATCCAATTCGGAATTAATTCTATTAATGGATTCCCGCTTTCGCGGGAATGACAATCCAAAAGGATTTTATGGAAAAGATAGCAATCACAGGTCTGGGCGTCATTTCACCCAGCGGCATAGATAAAAGGGTCTTCTGGGCCAATATCAAAGCAGGCCGTAGCGCCATTGAAAAAATTGAGCGGTTCGATGCTTCGCTGTATCCTTCCAGGATTGCCGGCCATGTTAAGGAACTTGAAGGCTATAGTAATGTCTCATCAAGGCTGTTAAAGAAAATCGATCTGTTTTCGCATATGGCCTTGGTGGCCTCTGAACTTTGTATAGAGGATGCCAAAATCCACATGGAGCAAGAGAACCTTAAACGTGTAGGTATTTTTATGGGCAATGCCATTGGCGGCTGGCTCTACGCTGAAACTGAACTGCGCGATATGTATTTGGAAGGCCGCGAGGGAGTCAGTCCATTTATGGCTTCGGCCTGGTTTCCGGCTGCCCCTCAGGGACAAATATCCATTCATTATGGCATTAAGGGATTCAGCAAGACCATTGTCGCAGACAGGGCTAGTTCCTTGATGGCCATTGGTTATGCCGCCCGCACCATTATCCGTGGTAATTGTGACTTTATTTTAGCAGGCGGTATGGAAGCGCCGGTGACGCCTTATGCCTTATTGTGTTGCAATACTTCGGGCATGTTAACAGAAGATAACGAACATCCTCATACAGCTTATCGTCCTTTTGACAAAAATCGTGGCGGTCTGGCTATTGCCGAAGGCGCTGGGGTCTTGACGCTGGAACCGCAATCCAGGGTCGCTGCCCGCAAGGCGCATGTCTATGCCAATATCATCGGCTATGGCACCAGCACCGATGCTGTCAACCGGATAGAGCCTAGTGATGATGCCAAGCAATTAGGGCGAGCGATTAAAATTGCTTTGGATGATGCCGGATTAAAGCCTCAGGATATTGATTATATCTGTGCCGACGGAGCGGGCAGTCAAATTGGGGACGCGACTGAAACTAAAGCCATTAAAGATGTCTTTGGTGCCTATGCTAAAAAGGTAGTCGTTTCTGCTCCTAAATCCATTTATGGCAATATGCTGGGAGCGAGCGGTGTCCTGGACGTGATCACGACAGTCCTGGCCCTGGAACACAATATGGTCCCGCCGACGATAAACTATGAAACGCCTGATCCGGAATGTGATTTAAATTATTGCATCAACAAGCCCCAGGAAAAAGTGATCAACAACGCCATGATCATCAACCGCGGACGGGGCGGGATTAACTGTGTTTTAGTTTTGCAGAAACCATAAGGGGACTGACGCCAATTTTGCTTCAAGCCGCATTTTGCGGCAAAAATTGGTGTCTGTCCCCGATCAAACTACTTGGAGGATTAAATGAACACCCAAACCGACATCGAATCCAAACTCAAATCCATCTTTAAGAAAGTCCTCGACATCAAAGAAAGCGAAATCGTCCCCGGTGCCAAGCTGGATGAGTCTTTAGGGATCGATTCCACAGAAATGGTGGAGATTTCCGTCGTCATTAAGAAAGAAATGGGTATAGTTCTCAAAGACAGTGAGCTTAAGAAAACATTTTCCTTTAATGATATCGTGCTCATATTAAAGACCAAAAATGAAGGTGCAAAAGGCTGTAGTAGTTCCAGCGGTTCTAAATATTAAGTTATGAAAATCTTAGACCTTAGTTTGCCTATAGATGATAGTTTAATTGAAACTCATGCGGCCACCATTGAGAGAATCTCACATGCGGCGGGTGTCGAACATTTTAACTGGGTGGTGATGAGCAAGCAACCTGGTGGACAGGAGCGTTTTGATCGTGGGGAGCGTGTGGCTACGGCTGATGAGATTCCTGATGGAGAAATGCTTTCGTTGGAGGTGGTCAATTCTTCTGTTCATATGGGTTCCCACGTGGATGCGCCGTTCCATTATGGTTCCTTGTGTGAAGGCAAGCCTGCCAAGCAGATCATGGATGTGCCGCTGGAGTGGTGCTACGGTCCCGGGGTCGTGCTTAATTTTACCCATTTGAAATTTCCGGATAGCATTGGTAAAAAGGAAGTCGTCGCTGCGCTTGAGAAGATCGCGTATAAATTAAAGCCGATGGATATTGTGCTTTTGTATACGGGCGGCGATAAGCTTTTGGGGACTGATGATTATGTCAATAAATATGTGGGCTGTACGCCTGATGCGATTGAATATCTGCTTGATTGCGGCATTAAAATGCTTGGTGTTGATACCATTGGTCTTGACCGTCCATGCTTTCTGATGTTTAAAGAGTTTTTAACGACCAAGGACAAGTCTAAAATATGGCCGTGTCATTTTCTGGGGCGTCGTCGGGAATATTGTCATATGGAACGGTTGGGTAATCTCGGTTCGATTCCAAAGCCATTTGGTTTTACGGTGAGCTGTTTGCCGGTAAAGGTTAAAAATGCAGGGGCGGGATGGAGCAGGGTGGTAGCTATTTTATAAAAAGAAAGGCCGCGAACTTTTCGCGGCCTGACGAAACTGGATAAAACGCATCTCCAACGCAACTTAAGTATACAATTTGTTCTTTTATATGGCAAGAAAAAGTTCGGCCTTAAAGATGTCTCCGATCACCTTTAAGGCCTGTTAATACCCCAGGCGGGATTCGAACCCGCATCTCATTCTGCGTGGGAGATGCGCATTAATCCATTATGCTACCGGGGTACTAATTGATTAATATAGTAACATATATTGATTATTTATCAATATTTATTTAGCTGTTGAAATTTAAAAATGAAAAAAGTGATTGTGGGGACACATCTGATGGAATCTATGAATGGATAAGGATTTAAGTAGACCAGGTCTGAATAAATTCCTTTGACTAATATTGGAAAAATTAAAGATATGTTGGGTGGCATGGGATTCCTAATTCAATGCGTCCCAATATTCTTTAGAAATAGACTGGGGAAATATGGATAAGAAGAGATCAAAGGGGGTAACTTTTTTAGGATGCTGGTTAATCATTACTGGCATTTTATGGATTAAATCAAATTTTTTTTTACTGATTCAACCAACAACAGTCTTAGATCAATTTACACAAAATTACAAAGTTAATCCTATAATATTGATTAAAGCTTCAGGAGTAATAGGGGTCACCTCAAATGTTCTGACGGTAATATTAGGAGTTTATATTTTAAAATTAAATGAATTTTGGAGAAAAATTGCTATATATTATTTTTACTTTATGGCTGCATATTCTTTCCTTTCATTATTTCTTTTAAATATTCCTAATTTTGATAGCCTAGCTCGTTCATGTAGTTATTTTACGACAATGGCCATTTTTAATTTATTGTTTGTCTATTTTCTTACTCGTTCAAAAGTAATAGAACAGTTTAGTTAAAACTAGTTTTTTCAAATAAGTAAGGTGAATTTTGTCAAACAAATTTTTATATGACCTTAGTGTTGGTATTCTTAGTGGTGTTATATCAGGATTAATAGTTGCATATATTCTGAGTAATGAAATAAAAAAACATATTAAGGAATTCCGTATTCGAGCTATAGTTTTTTTACAAATGTTGGCAGTGATTATCTTTCTTATTTTTACACTATTCTTTCTATCGAGAAATATTAAATTAGAAGAAAACAATGCTACTTATCAGTTATGGCATGGGAATAATTCTATTCATTATGTTGGTGATCCAACAGTAGATGTTAGATCGAAATAAATTGTTCATGATTATAGGGCATACAGTTAATTTGAATTTAACCATTTAGTCATTCATTCTTTTCATCGGGTGGTGAGGACTCAATGTTAAGGCGCGCACGTTACCGGCACACGTGGGCGGTTATAGGGAAACCGCCGTTTTGGAGTTGCTGTGACGGGTTGTGCTCGCCCAAGGAGCACCTGAGCAGCCGCTGATGCCCGGCACTTTAAACACCCTCTGCCGAGCAAGAAACAGGGAATATGGCCGAGCCAGTACCCAATGAGCTGATGACTGGATTCCCGCTTTCGCGGGTATGATATAGAATTAAGTATTGTGTCATTTTAATTTGTCACTTTAATTTCAATATTTTTAATTGAGTGATCTTATGGGTAAGAAGAAAAGACGCGATAAGGATGACGAGATTAGGACTAATAGGGGTATGATTCCTCGGGACCCTGCAAAATCTAAATCGTTCGACTCTTTTGGCGTATTGGGCTTATTTGTGGCGATACTCACCTTGATTTTGACGCCTCAATTATGGTTGAAAGTAGTTCTTCTTTTGGTCAGTTTTGTTTTGTGGTGGGTTTTCATATTCAAGTCGGAGTGGACGTTGGCATGGACTAAATCGAAAAGAATTTTTTTTTAGTATTTATTATCATTCTGTTGTCTGCTCTCGTTATACCTCAATTTATATCGCAATGGAAACAAGAGCATTCACCTGCGCCCGAATCACCAGTTTCCGATATAAAAAGTTGGATGAGTGCACTTGATGACAAGAATAAGTTTCTACAGCTGTATCCTCTGGGCTATGTGATTTTTGATATTGATTCTATTACTGAAGCAGTGACGCCCTACAATGCGTCTAAAAATCCTCAAGGTTACGAATTTAATTTTAAAAGTGTTCGACTTGTAGAGAACACTCCATATAGAATTAGCATTCAACTCCCTGAAGTTTATAAGGATTCACAGTTACTCCTAACCAATGCAACAATAAGTGGTGATCCTAAGAAAATGCAAGAGTTTGGTAATGGTTATGGGTTTAGTAACAAGTCGGTACTAAATATTATGGGAATCGCACAGGTGCTTCAGTATAACGGAAACAAGGTGACATGGATATTTGGTCTTAGGAATGGATACTAAGTAGATTGTAGTTGGTGAAATAAGGGGATTGTTAATTCTCGAATCTATTTTTATAAAATAGGAGGTACTCAATGGGACATACGGTTAATTCGATTGTGATCAACGCACCCTATGAATTGGTTTTTGATATTTCTAACAAGATTGAACGTTGGACTGAATTATTTGGTGATGAGTATGCTAAGGCGGATGTGTTGGAGCGCAAGGGGAATGAGATTACTTTTCGGTTGACCGACGAGGATGGCAAGTCCTGGGTGTCTAAGCGTTGGCTTTATAAGGATTTGAAATTTGCTTATGCGCAGCGTTGGGAGCCTTTGTTTCCGTTTAAATATATGAAAATTGTGTGGTTTTATACCGAGGTGGAAAAAGGGGACAGTCCCTTAGAAAACAATGATAAGAGACAGTCCCCTTTTTCCAAGTCCATTAAAATGACCTGGATCCAGGATTTTGAAATGGACCCTAAGTTTACTAAATTTACGGCGGAGCAGATTGAAGGCTTCATTAATAAGCATTCGCAGGATAATATGAAGATTTTTAAGAAGGTGATTGAGCAAGAGGCGATGGTAAATAAATAAAGTTTTGTAGGGGTGGGTTTAGAACCCGCCCCTACGGTAGTTTTAGAAAGGAAATTTATGTCGCATACACAGGTAGATTTGAAGGGCAAGGTTGTGATGATCACCGGTGCCAGCCGTGGGATTGGTAGGGCGGTGGCGACTCGCATGGCGTCCCAGGGGGCTAGTCTTGTTTTGGCGGCGCGTACGCGGGGGCCTTTGGAGGAGACTGTTAATCATTTGAAAGATAAATATGGGGTGGAAGCTATCGGTGTGGCGACGGATGTTGGGAAATTAGAGGATTTGCAGAATTTGGTCAAAATTGCCAAGGGGCGGTTTCAACATATTGATATCTTGATTAACGTAGCGGGTGTTTCCAGCCAGCATCCATTTCATTTGCAGCCCATCGAAGATTTTGAGACGTTAGCCAATACCAATTTTTTGGGTTATGTGCGTTTGATCCGTCTGGTCATCCCGGACATGGTTGAGCGTAAAAGCGGGCATTTGATTAATGTGGTCTCTGGATCGACGCTGGTTGATCCGATTCCGCGAGGATTCTTAGCTTACAGTTCCTTGAAGATGGGCTTGCGTGCTTTTCTTAAAGGGTTGTTCTGGGAAATGCGTGAGCATAATATTAAGGTCACATCACTTTTGCCCGGTGTTGTTGCCTCTGACCTGACTGACCATCTTAAAGACGTTGCTCAAACCCAACGCGACCGCCTGATGGATCCTGTGGCTGTGGCGGATATGGTGAGTTTCGCCTTATCAGTGCCAGCCAACGCCAATCCTTTAGAATTGGCTGTTATAAATCAATTAACAACCTGGACTAAACCCATTATCGATTACCAGCAGACCCAGGCAAAATAATTGTTGAATTGAACGTTGAACGTTGAACGGACCTGGTCACTCGAAAAGAGTGACCAGGTCCGTTCCAGGAGGGCGCATGGACCAAACTGTTTCAGTTTTTCCTAAAAACAAGTTTCAAGAAGTGCGTGTAGGTATTCGGGAATTTAAGAGCAATGATTTGGTGGATATTCGCATTTGGACCATCTCTCAGAGCGCTGACCAGATGGTGCCGACTGCCAAGGGTGTAACGATTAATATCCAACTCTTGCCACAACTCCTTAAAGCGCTGCAGGATGCGGAAAAAATCCTCAAAGACAATAAGATGTTGACCTCATGACGATAGATGCCCACAGCCATTATATGCCACCAGAAGTGGCTGCAAATACCGCCTTCTTTAAGGAGCATTGGTCTGACGCGGAGAAGCAATTGCGTTTGATGGATGAATACCATGTCAATCAAGCGGTGTTGCTCTATCCGACCAGCGATGCGCATTTGAAGATGGGGGGCTGGCAGGGGGTGTGTAACATTTATAATCAACGTATTTCCGAACTTGTTAAAAAGTATCCCGATCGTTTTATAGGGGCCGGGATTTTACCTGTGGATGCGCCTTTGAACGGACCTGGTCACTCTTTATTGAGTGACCAGGTCCGTTTTGAATTGAAGCGGATCAAAGATTTGGGTTTGAAAGTGTTGTCATTAGCGTCGAGCTATGAAGGAAAATATTTAGATGATCCATTATTCGAACAGGTTTTTGAATTTGCGGCCCAAAACAAAATGCCAATCCATATTCATCCTCAAATCATGAATCCCATTGGCCAAGAACGCGTGCAGGATCCGCTGTTGAGCCCTGTGCTGGAATATGTCTTTGATGTTTCGATGTGTATTGGTAAAATGATGATGTCTGGGGTGTTTACAAAGCACCCCCAAGTGAACTTTATATTCGCCCATTTTGGCGGGGTACTGCCAATTGTCAAAGAACGCTTTGATTCCACCTATAATATGTTGCGGCGACGTAATTTTGTTAAAGATTTAGGTAAGAATCCCAGCGATTATTTCAAGAACCTTTATTTTGACATGAGCGGTACACGTTCCAACGGTGCTTTGCAGACAGCTTTAGAGATGACCGACGAAAAACACATAGTATGGGGAAGTGATTTTCCGGCCAATCAAAATTTTAAAGATTCGTTAGGTGTTTTAAGCCAGGCTATATTGTCAACGGGCACAAGAAATCTTATTTTGGGCGAAAATCTTAATCATTTGCTGCATTAATTCTCGACGAGATACGTTGGGCCGGGTTTAGAACCCGCCCCTACAAAAATACTTCAAATAAATACTTGACATCACAAATTTATCTGGTAATCTTATTGAACCTTTGAAGAAGCATTTCAAGCGTTTTTATCTGTTCTTTGACAATCTATTGTCCAAATCAATTTTTAAGTTTTGCCAATGTTTACAA
>CAZKUL010000068.1:0-14768 GCA_964555945.1 uncultured Planctomycetales bacterium | reverse complement strand
AGTGACCAAGGATGGTCAACTGGAGATCTCTTCCACAGCTAATCAGGATAGTCCCCTCATGGAAGGGAAAACACCGCTATTAGGGATTGATGTCTGGGAGCACGCATACTATTTACATTATCAGAATCGTCGTCCGGAATATATCACGGCATTTTGGAAAGTGGTCAATTGGAAGAAAGTTGACTCGCTGATTTCAGAAAGCCTATATCGATCAAATCGGTAGCGGAATTATTAATAAAACGCCTGATGCAATGGGGTGTGGATACCATACAATAACAAGGAGAGACCTATGATAACTCAAAAAGACCGGAAACTGTCTCAATTAGACGATAAGGGACAAGAGCTTGCTAAATCTTTTAACATTTGGTTAGCTCAATATGACGAAGATGATGATTTCTTATGTGGGAAGGTGCCAAATTCTTTGCCGGAGTTTAAGGAAGAAGAATGATGATGAAGTTGAAAGGAATATTATCATGCTGCTCGAGAAATTGAAGATCAATGATAGTGATGGAATATTTTTAGACAAGAAGCAAATTTACATAGTTGATGACGATGTGTCCGTGCGTCGTTCGCTTAAATTACTCATGGTTTCTTACGGGTTTGAAGTGGAAACATTTTCTTCAGCAGAGGAATTCTTTAGTGATGTCCGTAACACAGCCCCAGGGTGTTTGATTTTGGACATTCATATGCCGGGTTTAAATGGATGGGACACGCTGCAAAAATTTATAGAGAAGGGGCAGCATCCTCCGGTCATTGTAATTACGGGGGATAAGGATGAACATTTTGAGGCGATGGCTATAAAAGCAGGGGCAGTGGGTTTTTTACAAAAGCCATTTGAAGATCACAACCTCCTTCATATGGTTTCCCGAGTGTTCATTATACCTCGGTACAATTGATTCATTTGGCTGCATCTTTAGAATACTTATAGTAAGAATGGGACAGACGTGATTCTTTTATGTCTGTCCCTTTTAATTATGGGTAGGAGACGCTATCGTGAAGAGAATTATAACAAAAATAACTCTGTTCTTTCTTCGCATGGATGTGCGCCTGCGGGGAAAACATTTAGTTAAACAACGCACTCCCGCAGAGCCGCCATTGCGTTCAGAATTGTTCAGTAGTGAACAGATGAAGCAGTATGGCAAAACCTTGGCGGGTCTGCACAAATTAACCAAAGAACGACCTCACCCCACACTACTGATCAGACTAACAGAAAATGAAAATGTTCTGCTTGAAACATATACCTTGTTAATTGCAGCGGTCAAGCACAAGCGCCTGATTACACCAGGTGGTGAGTGGTTACTCGATAATTTTTATTTAATTGAAGAGCAAATTCGTACGGCTAAGCGGCATTTACCAAATAGTTACCATCGCCAACTACCTTATCTCATCGATGGCCCATCGGCTGGTCTTCCACGTGTGTATGATATAGCTTTACAGCTGATCGCGCATGGCGATGGGCGGGTGGATCCGGAAACTCTCAACGGTTTTATGGTGGCTTATCAGAAAGTCACGAGCTTAGACTTAGGCGAATTATGGGCCATTCCGATTATGTTACGTTTGGCCCTGATTGAAAATCTCCGACGGATATCGACCAGCATTGCTTCTGTCAGGACCGATCAAGATTTGGCGGATTTTTGGGCGGACCAGATGCTCGCCATTGCCCAGAGCGATCCTAATAGTTTAATTCTGATAGTCGCGGATATGGCACGTTCAAAGCCTCCTATGTCGAGCGCATTTGTATCTGAGTTGACTCGTCGCCTTCAGGGGCAGACACCATCCTTGTCCTTGCCGCTGACATGGATCAAACAGTGGGTTTCTGAAGCAGAATTGACGATTGAGAACTTGGTCCATTTGGGAAATCAACATCAGGCGGCTAATCAGGTTTCTATCAGCAATTGCATCGGTAGTCTTCGTTTGCTTGGGGCCAAAGATTGGCGTGAATTCGTTGAGACAATGAGTGTTGTCGAAAGTATCCTCCGTGATGACCCTAGTAGATTTTATCGTAAGATGGACTTTGCCACTCGAGACCGCTACCGTCATGTCATTGAAACAATAGCGAAAAACAGTAAGTTTTCTGAAGGCTTAGTCGCACAAAAAGCGATTCAATTGGCAGGTGAGGCTGCCGGAAAAAATGGTGCTGACGATCGAATGTCGCATGTCGGCTTCTATTTAATTGATAAGGGCGTTGCCAAACTTGAAAGTGCTGTAGGAGCCTGTTTCCCAGCATTGGAGATTTTATACAAAACGTCTAAAAGATTTTCATTGCTTTTGTATTTAGGGGCAATTGCCCTGATCACATTTTTTCTAGCAGGTGTTCTGTTAGAAAACCCAATTACCAGGAATATTCCTCATTGGGAAGTCATTATTTCTGGCGTTTTCTTAATTATAGCCATGAGTCAACTGGCTTTAGAAATGGTCAATGGCCTGGCTATGTCTATCGTCGTGCCTCATTTGTTGCCACGAATGGATTTTTCTGGTGGGATTCCATCAGAATTTAGTACCTTTGCGGTTGTCCCAACCATGATCACCAGTGTTCAGAATATAGAGAGCCTTATCGAGGCATTGGAAATAAGATATTTGGGTAATCGTGATGAACATTTATATTTTGGTTTACTGACTGATTTTCGAGACGCCGACCAAGAAACATTGCCTGAGGACGCGGCGCTCCTAAAGCTCATTCGAGAAAAAATTGAAGGGCTTAACGCGAAATATAAAAAAGGAAGAACAGAAGTTTTCTTTCTTTTCCACCGGCCACGCCGTTGGAACCCAAAAGAGAGAATTTGGATGGGCTACGAACGCAAACGAGGAAAACTTGCGGATTTAAACTGGATTTTGCGTGGGGGACCCAAAGAGAATTTTTCTCTCATTGTTGGTGAAATCACGATTTTGAAGAATGTAAAATACATCATTACCTTAGATACCGATACGCAGCTTCCCCGTAATACGGCCCAAGAGCTTGTAGAAACGATGGCCCATCCATTGAATCGGGCTTGTTATGATGAAATCAAACAATGTGTCTCTGGAGGCTATGGCATTCTTCAGCCTCGGGTGAGCATGAGTCTGCCGGGTGCAAATCGTTCTTATTATGCGCGTTTATACGGGGGAGAGGCAGGGATAGATCCTTATACACGAACGGTTTCCGATGTCTACCAGGATGTATTTGAGGAAGGTTCATTTATTGGCAAAGGCATTTATGATTTGGACATATTTGAACGGGCGCTCAAAGGCCGTTTTCCAGAAGGTCAGATTTTGAGTCATGATCTTTGGGAAGGGTGTTATGCGCGTTCGGGCCTGTTAAGTGATGTGGAGTTGTATGAAGAACATCCGTTTCGTTATAGCGCGGATGTCAAGCGCCGGTACCGCTGGATTCGTGGGGATTGGCAATTGCTCGGGTGGTTATGGTCCAAGGTCCCCGCATCCGACGGTTGCAAACAAAAAAATACTTTGTCTATATTATCTCAATGGAAACTTTTTGATAATCTACGTCGCAGTCTTGTCCCCGGGGCTTTGATAGTCCTTTTATTGATGGGCTGGACAGTTTTGTCATCACCTTGTTTTTGGACAGGGGTCGTCTTGGGGATTATTTTCTTGCCAGCGTTGATCATTTCTGCTTTTGACGTGTTTCACAAATCGAAAGATGTTTTGGTAAGGCAGCATTTAGAGACAGTAATGCATTCGACCGGTTGGCGTCTTGCCCAAAGAGCCTTTACGCTCGTGTGTCTTCCATATGAGACTTTTTTTACTCTGGATGCGATTCTGCGCACCGCAGCACGAATGCTTATAACTCATAAGAAGCTTTTAGAATGGAATTTGTATTCCGATAAGGACAAAGTGCGTACGGATCTAGTGAGTGCGTTTCGATTAATGTGGACAGCACCTCTGACGGCGGTATTTGTATTTATTTATTTGATGGTATCAGATCCATTAGTCTTGTGTGTAGCTGGGCCAATTCTAGTGCTATGGGGTGTATCACCGATTATAGCCTGGTGGATCAGCTCTCCACTGGCGCGGAGTCGTGTCAAACTTGGGGAGGATCAGTTTCTTTTTCTTCGGAAACTTTCACGGAAGACGTGGAATTTCTTTGAGACATTTGTCGGTCCCGCAGACAACTGGTTACCGCCTGATAATTATCAGGAAAGTCGTGCGGATAAGATCGCACATCGTACATCACCCACCAATATAGGCCTTGGACTCCTGGCAAATTTGTCAGCGTATGATTTTGGCTACATTACATCGGAGAATTTGATTACGCGTACGGACAACACCTTCCGCACAATGGAAGGTTTGAAGCGTTACAAAGGACATTTTTATAACTGGTATGATACGCAGTCTTTGCAGCCACTTTCTCCTATCTACATATCAACAGTGGATAGCGGTAATCTAGCGGGCCATCTTTTGACATTGTCTTCAGGATTATTAGCTCTGAGTGATCATGAAATCTTAGGAGAGCGTTTATTTGAGGGTTTAAGAGACACCCTGGAGGTTTTGACGGATTCAATCGAAGATGTCAGCTTGTTTTCGATGGATCAATTACAGATAGAACTTAAGTCGGTTTGTGCATGCGGGCCAAGCACGCTCGCCCAAGCACGTCTATGCCTTGAAAATTTGACCAAATACGCCGACGAGTTAAGCATAAAACTTACCGCTACTTCTGAGCTAGAGGCGATAGTATGGGCCCGTATCTTGGTGAATCAATGTCGTCATGCGCTCAATGATCTGAGAATTCATGTGCCCAAAAACATTCCTGATATGGCTGGGATTCCAACTCTTCGAGAGTTATCCAAGCTTGAGGGTGAGATTGGTCTTCGGGCTCATAAGCGGGTTACGGACATTGAGCGTCTTGCCCGGCAATGTAGTGATTTTGCACAGATGGAATATGATTTCCTCTATGATCAAACAAGCCATTTGTTGTCTGTAGGATATCATCTGGAAGAGCGTAAATTAGACCCAAGTTTTTATGATCTTTTGGCGTCGGAAGCCAGGTTATGTTATTTCACCGCTATTGCTCAGGGACAAATGCCTCAGATGAGCTGGTTTGCTCTTGGGCGTTTGCTTACGACCACGGGTGGAAAACCGGTTCTTTTATCATGGAGCGGTTCAATGTTTGAATACTTAATGCCGCTTGTTGTCATGCCAACTTACGAAAATACATTGCTTGAAAAAACGTACCAGGTAGTAGTAGAGCGGCAAATTGAATACGGTAAACAGCATAGTGTCCCCTGGGGTATTTCTGAATCGGGTTATAATAACATAGATGCAAATCTTAATTATCAGTACCGTGCCTTTGGCGTACCCGGATTAGGATTCAAACGCGGATTGGCGGAAGATTTAGTCATAGCCCCCTATGCTTCTGTGCTTGCTTTAATGGTATCTCCTGAACAGGCATGTCTTAATTTACAGCGTCTTGCGCATGAAGGGTTAATGGGAAAATATGGTTTGTATGAAGCTGTGGACTATACTCCATCACGACAACCTCGTGGTAAATCGAGTACGGTGATCCATTCATTTATGGCGCACCACCAAGGCATGAGCCTGCTTTCATTGGCCTATTTATTGTTAGATCGTCCCATGCAGAAGCGATTTGAATCAGATCCTCTTTTTGGCGCAACCATGTTATTGCTTCAAGAAAAAGTACCCAATATCATCCCATTTCATGTGCATATCAATGAGCAGTCTAATATCCGTACACTTTCCAATGATGCCGAAACACCGGTCCGTGTCCTTCAAAGTCCTAATACTAAAATCCCTGAGGTGCAGTTATTATCAAACGGGAGATACCACGTTATGGTTACAAACGCGGGAGGGGGATACAGCCGTTGGAACAACATTGACGTAACCCGTTGGCGCGAGGATATTACCTGTGATAACTGGGGCACGTTTTGTTATATCCGTGACATGGAGACACTCACGTTTTGGTCAACCGCCTATCAACCGACGCTTCAAAAGCCTGATCATTATGAAGCCATCTTCTCAGAAGGACGTGCGGAGTTCCGTCGCCGGGATCATGATTTAGATACGTATACGGAGATTGTCGTTTCCCCGGAAGATGATATTGAATTGCGTCGCGTGCGTATAACTAATCGTTCCAGATATAAACGTGTGATCGACGTGACCAGTTACGCGGAGGTAGTTATAGCGTCCCCGGCTGCGGATGCCTTGCACCCCATGTTTAGTAATCTTTTTGTCCAAACGGAAATCATTAAACCAAAACAAGCGATTCTTTGCTCCAGACGCCCTCGTTCAATTGACGAACATGCACCATGGATGGTTCATTTAATGGCCGTGCATGGTGCGGACGTTCAAAAAGTTTCGTATGAAACCGATCGTTTGCAGTTTATCGGTCGGGGCCAAAGCATCGCTCAACCTGAGGCGATGCGTAAATCAACGCCACTTTCAGAGGCCCAAGGATCAGTGCTCGATCCAGTAGTTGTCATCCGTACTCAGATGGAACTTGAGCCACAACAAACAGTCACCATTGATATGGTGTCCGGTATTGCAGAGACACGCGATAAAGCTTTGGTCCTTATCGAAAAATACCGGGACCGGCGTATCGCGGACCGCACCTTCGAGTTGTCATGGACGCATGCCCAGGTAGTTTTGCGACAGATCAATGCTACAGAAGCAGATGCACAAATGTATGGGCATCTAGCCAATACCATTATTTATGCCCATTCCTTGCTGCGTGCGGATACTGCTGTTCTTTTACAGAATCGTCGAGGGCAAAGCGGCTTATGGGGGAATGCTATTTCGGGTGATCTGCCGATCGTGATCCTTCAAATCGCTGATCCTGCTAATATCGAATTAGTCCGCCAGATGGTGCAAGCCCATGCGTATTGGCGGCTAAAAGGTCTGGCTGTTGACTTAGTGATTTGGAATGAAGCCCTTTCCGGTTATCAGCAATTACTTCAAGAGCAAATTATGGGCTTGATCAGTGCTAGCGTTCAAGGAAAAATGGCCCGTAACTCTGGTGAGATATTTGTGAGACCAGCCGAACAGATATCCATTGAAGAACGTATTCTACTACAGTCTGTCGCACGAGCTATTGTTTCAGATCGTCATGGATCCTTGCCAAGCCAGATCAACCGTCGTATCCCTAGAGAAGTTCCAGTTGCACGTCTGACTCCGGTTAAAATGTACCGTCCCGAAAATACACCTGACGTTGATGCGTCCCGGAATGATTTGGTTTTTTTTAATGGTCTCGGAGGTTTTGCTCCTAACGGACGTGAATACGTCATCAAACTTAAAGGGCGTCAAGTGACTCCGGCACCCTGGGTGAATGTGTTAGCCAATAAGAATTTTGGTACCATTGTTTCGGAGAATGGTCTAGCGTATACATGGAGTGAGAATGCCCATGAATTTCGTCTGACACCGTGGAATAATGATCCCGTCAACGATTTGACTGGAGAAGCTTTTTATTTACGTGATGAGGAGACAGGTCATTTTTGGTCTCCGACACCTCAGCCTACGCGTTCAAAACAGCCTTATATCGGCAGGCATGGATTTGGGTATAGTGTATTTGAGCATAATGAGGGAGGTGTCATTTCAGAATTATGGGTTTATGTAGCCCTGGATGCGGCGGTCAAGTTTTCTGTTCTTAAGATTCGTAATTTATCAGGGAGGGTCCGTCGGCTTTCTGCCACCGCATATGTGGAATGGGTGCTGGGAGATTTACGGTCCAAAACAGCAATGCATGTAAGTACAGAAGTCGATTCTTTAAATGGTGCCATTTACGCGCGTAATCCGTACAATACGGAATTTTCTGAAAATATTGCTTTTTTATCGGTGGATGACAGAAGCAGGACAATAAGCGGAGATCGTACGGAGTTTATTGGACGCAACGGATCCATTCAAAACCCGGATGCATTGTCACGTTTGCATCTATCCGGACGGGTGGGGGCGGCTTTAGATCCTTGTGCTGCGATTCAGGTGCCATTTGATTTATCTGATGGAGAAGAGCGGGAAATTGTTTTTACACTTGGGTGTGGGCATGGTGTTGAAGATACGCGTCTTCTGGTGCAACGCTTTGGTGGTTCTGTAGGGGCAAAAGACGCCTTGCAAGCGGTGGCCGAGTACTGGACACACACTCTCGGCGCGGTGCAAGTAGAAACACCTGATAAGTCGCTCAACGTGCTGGCCAATGGATGGCTGGTTTATCAAACTTTGGCATGTCGTCTTTGGGGACGTAGCGGCTATTATCAATCAGGGGGGGCATTCGGCTTTCGTGATCAGTTGCAGGATGTAATGGCGTTGATCCATAGTGAACCTGGTTTGACACGTGAGCAGTTGCTTTTATGTGCCTCCCGTCAATTTCAAGAGGGAGATGTCCAGCATTGGTGGCACCCACCCTCAGGACGTGGCGTACGCACACATTGTTCTGATGATTATCTTTGGCTCGTCTTAGCAAGCTGTCGTTACGTCTTGAGTTTAGGTGATACGGGTGTATTGGATGAATTGATTTCGTCCCTTCGAGGGCGACTGGTTAATGCGGACGAAGATTCTTATTATGATTTACCCATACAGACACCAGAGAAAATCAGTTTGTATGAACACTGTCAGCGAGCTATTCTCAGGGCCCTTAATTTTGGAGAACATGGTTTACCTCTGATGGGATCTTGTGACTGGAACGATGGGATGAATCTTGTCGGACATCAGGGCAAAGGAGAAAGCGTTTGGTTGGGATTCTTCCTTTATGAAGTGCTCATGGAATTTACCAAGATCGCCCAGCAGCGTGGTGATTTAGATTTTGTTGAGATTTGTCACACCCAAGCCCTTGAGCTGCGCCAGAATATTGAAAAGAATGGTTGGGATGGTCAGTGGTACAAGCGTGCGTATTTTGATGACGGGACTCCTCTGGGATCCGCCAGTAATCCGGAATGCCAGATTGATTCAATCTCTCAAAGCTGGTCTGTCCTGTCCCAGGCGGGTGATCCCTTGCGTGCACGGACGGCGATGGAGGAGCTCAATCGTCGCCTTGTTCGTCGTGACAGCAGGATTATTCAACTTCTTGATCCTCCATTTGATAAGTCAAGTTTGAATCCAGGTTATATTAAGGGTTATGTTCCAGGTGTCAGGGAAAACGGGGGCCAATACACCCATGCGGCCATCTGGGCGGCAATGGCATTTGCCCGATTAGGCGATTCCTCACATGCTTGGGAGCTTTTGGGGATGATCAATCCCATCAACCATACAAAATCTTCGACGGATATTAACATTTATAAGGTAGAACCTTATGTGGTCGCGGCAGACGTTTATGCCGTTTCACCCCACATTGGCCGTGGGGGGTGGACATGGTATACCGGATCAGCCGGATGGATGTATCGTTTGATCTTGGAATCTCTTTTGGGAGTAAGACGTGAATCAAATAAACTTGTTATAGAGCCTTGTTTGCCTGCGGATTGGAAAGCATTCAAAATACATTACCGTTACGGGAAGGCCATTTATCATATTCATATTGTACGCACGGTCACCAGCAATAATCAGGCAATTATAACAGTGGATGGCGTTAAACAAGAAAACAAGAATATTCCTCTTATTGATGATGCCCAAGAGCACCTTGTTGACGTGCAGATACCTCGGACATAATCTAGACCTTAATTCTTCAGTTTATATCCGCTTTTAAGCATCCACCGGGCGATGCAAAACGCCACACAGAAAAAGACCCCGATCATGATCAAGCTTGTCCCTAAATTTACATCAGACGCTTCATAGAAACTATAGCGGAATCCGCTGATTAAATACACAATGGGGTTGGCCATGGAGAGTTTTTGCCAGAATACCGGCAGCATTTTGATTGAATAGAAACTTCCCCCCAGGAAGGTCAGCGGCGTTAAGATGAGCGTTGGGATTATTTGGAGTTTTTCAAAGCCATCCGCCCAAATGCCGATAATAAAGCCAAATAGACTGAAGGTCATGGATGTCAGCACTAAAAACAACAGCATAAGGAAGGGGTGTTTGATATGGACCGGCACAAAGAAATTGGCTGTCAAAAGGATGAGTAAGCCTAGAAGGACCGACTTGGTGGTTGCCGCACCAACATAACCGATGAGGGTTTCTATGTAATCAACCGGGGCCGAGAGCAATTCATAGATCGTTCCGGTAAACCTGGGGAAATAGAACCCAAATGAGGCGTTGGAGACGCTCTCGGTAACGACCGCAAGCACGATCAAGCCAGGTACGATGAATGTTCCATAACCTACCCCATCAATTCGGTCGATGTGTGATCCAATGGCGGAGCCAAACACCACAAAGTATAGGCTGGTTGAAATGACCGGGGCCGCGATGCTCTGGCCGATGGTACGGAACCAGCGTGACATTTCAAAATAGTAAATGGCTGCGATGGCATGTACGTTCATCATTATTTGACCAATTCTAAGAAAATCTCTTCTAACGAACTTTGTTTGGTATGGATGTCTTTGTAGGCGATGCCGGCCTTCAATACATCAGCCAGCAATTGGGCCACTTTTGTATCTTTTTCGGTGGTGCTGTAATGATAATGCAATTGTTTAGCCGGAAGGTCTAAATCCAATTTCCAGGTGGATAAGGCTCGCGGGACCTCGCTTAACGGTTGATTGAGATCAATGGTTAATGTCTTTTTTCCAAGCTTTTTCATTAAATCTTCTTTGGTATCTATGACGATGATTTCTCCTTTATTGATGATGCCGATGCGGTCGGCCATTTCTTCCGCTTCTTCCAAATAATGGGTGGTTAGGATGATAGTGACACCGGATTTTTTCAGGTCACGCACATTCGCCCACATGTCTTTACGTAAAGAAACATCGACACCCGCGCTTGGTTCGTCCAAAAATAAAATCTTTGGCTCATGGGATAATGCTTTAGCGATCATGACGCGCCGCTTCATGCCGCCTGAGAGGGTCATGATTTTATTGTCTTTTTTATCCCATAATGACAATTGGCGGATAATTTTTTCTATATAGGCATGGTTCGGTGATTTACCAAAGAGGCCACGGCTGAAATTCACCGTATGCCAGACGGTTTCAAAAGCATCGGTCGCTAATTCTTGCGGGACTAAGCCGATCAAAGAGCGGGCCTTGCGGAAAGCGGTGATAATATCATGGCCATCGACAGAAATCGTGCCTTCTGTTGGCCGGACAATGCCGCAAATGGTATTGATGAGGGTCGTTTTACCTGCCCCATTGGGGCCAAGCAGGGCGAAGATCTCACCGGCATTAATACTAAGATTAATATTCCTTAACGCCTTAAAACTGCCTTTGTAAACTTTATTTAAATTACAGATATCAATGTGCACCATAGGTGAATATTATAGCAGATGTTAGAACAGATTAAGAAAAATAGGGGTTGTCGAGTCATCCCGGCCACACATTCCACCTCCTGTCATCACCCACAGGATTTTTTGTTTGGTACTGTTTGGCAGGGGTTGTTATAATAAAAAATATGACAAGCGATCGGATGGACAAATGGAAATCAAGGAGGGAGTGACATTATGAATAATCTGAATGCATATTTAATATTTAATGGGAATTGTCGTGCGGCCATGGAATTTTATAAGAAATGTTTAGGCGGGGAGCTTTCGACCATGTCTTACAGCGAAGTGCCGGGAGGTTGCGGGGACCTTTCTCAGGAATACCAGAATTGGATAATCCATGCGCGGCTGACGATTAAATCTTTGACCTTGATGGCCTCGGATACGAGGCCGGGAATGCCGGTCCAAGCGGGAAACAATTTTTTTGTCTCCCTCAACTGTGAAAGTATTCAAGAAATTGAAAAGCTTTTTAAAGCATTGGAAGAAAAAGGCGAAGTCTCCATGCCCCTGCAAGAGACTTTTTTTGCCACTCGTTTTGGCATGTTGACAGATCATTTTGGCATCAAGTGGATGCTGAATTTGGAAAAGCCCAAAACATGAAGATAACTCCATTCCCACCGTTTATGCGTCAAGAATGGTTCCTCTCTGCGAGTTTAGTGACCTGCCTCGTTTTTCATTGGCAAGGAGAGGCGCTATTTAGTTATTTATCCAATCCATTCTGTCTGGGTCTGGTTTTTATTTGGCTATTCGTGGTCATTTTGGGTTCAGCGTTGTCGGTAGTTCGTCACGCGGAGCGTTTGGCCCAACGGTTGGGCGAGCCTTACGGGACATTGATCCTGACATTGTCAGTGACCTCCATCGAGATCATGAGCATTTCAGCGGTGATGATGCATGGTAAGAATACGCCCACACTTGCGCGTGATACGCTGTTTGCGGTGGTCATGATCATCTTAAATGGCATGGTGGGCTTGTCCTTGTTTATCGGCGCATGGCGGCATCGGGAGCAGCAATACAATCTTCAGGGGGCCAATACCTATCTAGGGGTCATCATTCCTTTGACCGTCTTAAGTTTGATACTTCCTAATTTCACCGTGACAACTCCGGGCCCGACGTTTTCCATTGTGCAGGGGGTATTTTTAATCATTATTTCAGTAAGCCTTTACTGTGCTTTCCTGGCCATACAGACCAGCCGTCACCGGGGTTATTTCACTTTTAGTGAAGAGGGGGATGAGAGGAGGGCAACACAGCAGGCGGGGGCTGTCACTGGCGGACCGCCTTCATTCCTGCCCCATGCGGTTATGCTGGCGGCGTATATGTTGCCGGTCGTATTTTTGGCCGATTCATTGGCGCATCCCGTCAAATATCTCATCGAAACACTGCATGCTCCCGTTGCCCTTGGCGGGATGATTATGGCGCTGCTGGTGGCCACGCCGGAGGCCATTGGCGCGGTCCGTGCTGCTAATGCCAATCACCTGCAGCGTTCCATGAACGTTTTTCTTGGCTCGGTCCTTTCGACTATAGGCCTGACCGTTCCCGCCATGCTGGCAATCGGCTATATGGACGGACGCAATATCGTTCTGGGGTTGCAAAACACCGATGTCGTTATGTTGCTGCTCACACTTGCCGTGAGCGTTGTCACCTTCGCCAGCGGGCGTACCAATGTGCTGCAAGGGATCGTGCACCTGATCCTCTTTGCTGCCTATCTTCTCTTAGTTTTTGAAGGGTGACTTTTCTTTTATTGACAGGATTAATTATAAAGGGATAATGCACATATGTGCATAATGGAGATAAGTCATGAGACCAAAGAAAACACGGTGGATCAAATGTAGTCCCTCTGAGCAGATTTTTAAGCCGCAAGGGACGCAGGGATTGAATAGCGCTATCATTTTGACTTTAGATGAATTTGAAGCGGTGAGACTATTGGACTACACGGGACTATCACAAGTTAAGGCAGCCCAAGAAATGCACGTTCACCGCTCGACCGTGTCTAGAATCATCACCTGCGCCCGTCAAAAAATCGCCAGGGTGCTTGTCGAGATGCTTCCGTTAAAGATTGAAGGTGGGTGTTGTAAGGTCATTAAAGGAGGATAAATATGCCTAAGCAAAGAGTGTTATTTGTGTGTATCCATAATTCGGCGCGCAGCCAGATGGCCGAAGCGTGGCTTAATCATTATTGCGGTGATTATTTTGAAGCCCAAAGTGCCGGGCTTGAACCAGGCACATTGAATCCCTTGGTGGTTGAAGTGATGAAAGAGGCGGGTATCGACATAGCGCACAAAAAGACCCAGGCTGCTTTTGATGTCTTTAAAAGAGGAGAGCGCTTTAACTATGTGATTACTGTATGCGATGAGGCCAGTGCGGAGCGATGTCCGGTTTTTCCTGGACTCACCCAACGCTTGCATTGGGGTTTCCCTGACCCTTCTAAAGCAGCGGGCAGTGATGTGGAAAAGCTCCAAGAGATACGTGCCATTCGTGATGCCATTAAGCAGAGAATCGAAGCCTGGTGTGCCGAGGTCTGCACCGCGACGCATAAAACATGAAAAAATATCTCAGTGAATATATTGGTACGTTTGCTTTAGTTTTTGCCGGTACAGGGGCCATCATCATTAATGATCTTAGCGGTGGGGTCATAACACACCTTGGCGTGGGCGTAGTTTTTGGCTTGATTATCATGACCATGATCTATGCCTTAGGTGAGATTTCAGGGGCACATTTTAATCCCGCAGTTTCTTTTGGATTTTGGCTGGCTAAAAGATTACCCTTTAAAGAACTCCTACCTTTGTCGGTTCAGCATTAGCCGTTGGCGGCGGCCATAAGGTATCCCATTGGCTGATTGCTTGATCTGTGGTAGAATATCAAAGCGATAAAAAACAAAGGAGCCATCATGATAGAAAATGATACGTTGGTCAGGCATAAGATATTGGGTTATGAAGGGCTTATTGACGGGCAGACAAGTTTAAAGCTGTTATTTACAGGCGAAAGAGGATGTAGCGCGCAATATCGGATCAAGGTATTAGGTCAAGATAAGCGTTTTATTGCCCCTGAGGAAGATCTGGAACTTGGGAACAAAGATAAAGAAAAAGAATTGCAAAGCGAGTTTAGAAAAGCCGGACTCAAGGCCAGAAAAGCATTATTAGCTGCCAAAAAATAAATCCCCAACATCATGGGGCTGATTTGATTGGCCGTAATGTTGATTTCCTCTATTCAATTTTTTTATCTTTTGTTTACGCGACCCTGGTGACGTGCTAATATTTTTTATAGCACTTAATTGGGAGAAATAATGGCTGACGTAAAATCCACGACAATAGTCCCCATATCATTTTATTGCTTTGTTTTAGCCGTTTATCTTTTATCCTTGGGCCTAGGTGTCATTTTAAGCAGCAAGGGGGGTGTCAACAGCAACGATATTAACGTATGGATGGCGGTCGTGGTCTTTATGGCTCTGGCCGCAGGTGTCGTCAATGTGGGCCTGGGCATCCTTAAATTA
>CAZKUL010000067.1:0-14862 GCA_964555945.1 uncultured Planctomycetales bacterium | reverse complement strand
GTCGTCACATTAGTTGATGGGTCTTATCATGATATTGATTCTGACGAATTAGCTTTTCAGTTGGCTGGTAGATATGCCATTAAAGAAGCGTTTCGTAAAGCAGGATCTGTTATTCAAGAGCCTATTATGGAATTGGAAATTGTTGTCCCTGTGGATTATTGGGGTAATGTTACTGTTGATTTGATAAAGCGTCGCGCTCAAATTAAGGAAACAGGTAATCGGGGTGAATTAAAGACAGCCCTCGTCAATGTTCCTTTGGCTGAAATGCTCGGGTATTCTAAAGTTTTAAAAAACTTGACTAATGGGCAAGCATCTTTTTCGATGAGATTTTTAAATTATGTAGAAGTTCCTAAAAGACGGGATGAAGGAACTTCGGGAATGGCAGGAAAAATTTCTCCAAAGGTTCCCCCGCATCTTGGGGGCAAAGCCGAACGGCTATTTGAAGAATAAAAAGAATCATGGCTATACCCAGAATTGGAGAAGGTCTGAATGTCCAAGTTTAATCCTTTGTGATATACTTTAACTGAGGAGATAATTATATGAAATTTAATATTGTTTTAGAAAAGGCTGAAGAGGGTGGATACAATGTGAAAGTACCAGCGCTGGATGGTTGTTTTACCCAAGGAGATAACCTTAAAGAAGCCTTGGTTAATGCCAAGGAAGCGATCGCCTGTTATCTGGAAGGATTGGCTAAGGTCAATGAAATCAAATCCAAACCTGGTTCTATTATTAAAGAAATTGAAGTCGCTCTATGAGCAAGACGTTTTCCGGGAAAGAAGTTATTAAAGCGCTTCATCGCATTGGTTTTGTCGTGGATCATCAACGTGGTAGTCATATCTTTTTGCACAATCTTGACCGTAACATCTCCGTAATAGTTCCCAACCATAAAGAACTACGCAAAGGGACACTGCATAGCATTATCAAAAAAGCCGGTCTGAGTTTAGACGAATTAAAAGACCTGGTTTAATTTGTTTATGTCCGAAGACGAAATTTTCCTCACACATATTTTGCAATGCCGGTCTATTGATTTAGTTCTCGATAAGCCTGTTTTAACCGATTTCCAGAAAAACCTATTTGAAGATTATCGTCGCCGCAGACAAGAAGGTGAGCCATTGCAATATATTCTAGGCAGTTGCAATTTTATGGGCCTGGAGCTGGCAGTCAATCCTTCGGTCTTGGTCCCCAGGCCGGAGACGGAGCAATTGGTTGATGCAGCGCTTAAGTATTTCAAAGGGGGACGTGCGCTCGATTTAGGCACGGGGTCGTGCAATATTGCCATTGCTTTGGCCAAGTTTGTTCCTGAGTCCCGAATTGTCAGTATTGATGTCTCTTCACAGGCTTTGGAGGTGGCTAAAACAAATGCCAGGTTAAATGAGGTTGAGGGACGTATTGAATTTATTCAAGGGGATATTTTGAGCAATAAGTTGGTTATTTCTTCACACCCCCACCTTACCTCCCCCATCGAGGGGGAGGAATATTCTTATTTTGATCTTATTATTTCCAACCCTCCCTATATTCCCACAAGCAACATGAAAAAACTGCCAGTGGACGTCCAAAAAGAGCCTGCGGTTGCTTTGGATGGGGGTAAAGATGGGTTGAATTTCTACCGGATTATTATAAAATATACTCCTCGCTTGCTAAGAAAGGGAGCTTGCCTTATGATGGAGTTCGGCGACGGGCAGGCAGAAGCCATAAATAAGCTCTTTGAAGCTGAAAAATCTTTTTCAGAGATAAGAATTATTCAGGATTTAGCAGGTAGGGATAGAATTATCAAGGCTTTGTTATCTTGATAAGGCACCGTCATTCTGAGGCGAAGGTCCTCGTACCGGACACTCATAGTTATTCGCCGAAGAATCTCTAAAAGAATTAATGTTATTGAGATCCTTCGCTTCGCTCAGGATGACAACTGAATATGACTTGGTGATGATGTAATACCATGGAGGCGTAATGGAAAAGTTTATCATTGAAGGCGGAAAATCCCTTAAGGGGGAAATCAGGGTCAGCGGATCTAAGAATGCGACATTACCAATTCTAGCAGCGACATTATTGACCGACGGTGTCTGTGAGATCCGCAATATTCCCAAATTGCGTGATACCTTGACGATGTGCAAGCTGCTGCGTTCTTTAGGCAAAACAGTTGAAATAGGCGCTAATAAAGTGATTATTTCCGGGAGTACCAATAATCATGTGGCTGATTACAAATTAGTATCAACCATGCGTGGTTCATTCTGCGTGCTCGGGCCTTTGCTGGCCAAGCTAGGCAAGGCCAAGGTCTCCATGCCCGGCGGCTGCGTTATCGGGGTCCGTCCCATTGATTTGCATATGAAGGGCATCATGGCCTTGGGGGTCAAGGCGGATTTTGACGGCGGTTATGTGATTGCCACAGCCAATAAACTTCAAGGCTCCCAAATGTACCTTGGCGGCACCTTTGGTTCCTCAGTCCTGGCCACGGCCAATGTGATGATGGCTGCGAGCCTGGCTCATGGAGAGACGATTATTGAGTCAGCGGCCTGCGAGCCTGAAATCGAAGACCTGGGAAATTTCTTGAGCGCCATGGGTGCCAAGATTGAAGGACAGGGGACGCCGCGCATTGTCATCAATGGGGTACGCAAATTAAACGGTATCAATTATAAGATGGGCTCAGACCGCATTGAAGCCGGCACGTTCTTGCTATTGGCCGCTGCCGCTAAAAGTGATATCGTCGTTCGTGACGCCCATTATAATCATTTGTTGGCATTGGTGGATAAACTGCAATCCATCGGGGTCGATGTACAGAAAGACGGGGCAGACATCCGGGTTAAAGTCAAAAAGGCCTTACGCCCGGCCAATATTGTCACGCATCCTCATCCTGGATTCCCCACGGATTTGCAAGCCCAGTACATGGCCTTGATGGCCATTACACCCGGAGTCAGCATCATTACAGACCGTGTTTTTCCTGATCGCTTCATGCATATCGCTGAACTCAACCGTATGGGGGCCCAAATCCGCCGTGATGCGGGGGTCGCTATCGTTGAAGGGATCAAACATTTGTATGGAGCGCCAGTCATGGCTTCCGACCTGCGTGCGTCGGCCGCCTTGGTCATTGCAGGCCTGGTCGCCCATGGGAAGACGGAGATCTATCGTATCTACCATCTTGACCGGGGCTATGAAGATCTCGATGGAAAACTGACAGGTATCGGCGCCAAAGTTTACCGAGAGAAGGAATAAGACTTTTTATGATTCTCATGATCGATAATTATGACTCTTTTACCTATAACCTCGTGCAGTATTTCGGCGAGCTCAAGGCCAAGGTGCAGGTATTTCGCAATGATGCATTGACGATTGCCAAGATCCGTAAGATGAAGCCGGAGAAAATCGTTATTTCACCGGGGCCCGGCCGGCCGGAAGACGCGGGTATTTCCATTGATATTATCAAAGAGTTAGGCCCGCAGACACCTGTCTTGGGCGTTTGTTTGGGGCATCAGGGCATTGGTTACGCCTTTGGAGGCAAGGTCATTAATGCCAAACGTCTGATGCACGGTAAGACATCCATGATCAAGCATGATGGTCGGGGCCTGTTTAAAGGCCTGCCTAACCCTTTTGAAGCCACCCGTTATCATTCCTTGGTCATCGACGCCAAGCATGTCCCTGAATGCTTGACAGTCACAGCCACGACCACTGACGATGGAGAAATTATGGGCGTTGCGCACAAAACGTATCCTATCTATGGCGTGCAATTTCATCCTGAATCGATTTTGACCAAGGAGGGCATGAATATCCTGAAGAATTTTCTTCACCTATGATGCGTGACTACATTCTCCAAATTCAAGACGGTGAGAATCTGAGCCATGATGAGATTACGGTGGTCATGGAACTGATCATGTCAGGGCAAGTGCCCTCGGATGAGATCAAGAAATTTTTGGTGGCCCTCAATCAAAAAGGTCCGACGGTTGAAGAGATCACGGCGTGCGCACTCATGATGCGTAAATTTGTGGTCCCGGTCAAGGCCCATCACGAGATCGTTTTGGACACGTGCGGTACTGGAGGTGATCATAAGGATACCTTTAACATCTCCACGGTGGCAGCCATCGTTGTGGCGGCGAGCGGCGTGGTCGTGGCCAAGCATGGCAATAGGTCGGTGTCCAGCAAATGCGGCAGCGCGGATGTTCTGGAAGCGTTAGGCGTCAATCTCCATATGGAAGAAAAGCATTTAAGCGCATGTTTGAATAAAATTGGGTTAGCGTTTCTTTTTGCCCAACGTTTGCATCCGGCCATGAAAAATGTGGCTTTTGCCCGTCAGGAACTGGGGGTTAAGACTATTTTTAATATCTTAGGGCCATTGACCAATCCTGCCCAGGCCACGCATCAGATGATCGGGGTCTATAACCGGGACCTTTTAGGGCCCATGGCCCAGGTATTAAAGAATTTAGGCCTTAAACGTGCGTTGGTCGTCCATGGCAATGACGGCCTTGATGAAATCACGACGACCGATAAGACCTTTGTCAGCGAATATAACGGAAGTGAGATTATCAACTATGACATTGACCCTGATGAATTGGGCATTGTCCGTGCCCGTATTGAAGATTTAACCGGCGGCGATGCGGCGCATAATGCCTCTCTGGTGCGCCAGGTTTTGGACGGCGAGAAAGGCCCACGCCGTGATATTGTGATCGTTAATGCCGCGTATGCGCTCTATACAGCCCAAGCGGTGGACAATCTCTCTCAGGGCATGCGCATGGCAGAACACGCCATTGATTCGAGGCGTGCGTGGACCAAGTTAGAGGAATTAAAGGAATTTACCAGCCGTGTCCGCTGATTTTTTAAAAACTATAGCGCAGCATAAATTAGAGATCATTGCCGCCAAACAATCATATTATGAGAATTTAATCAAACATATGAAGCCGACGGGACAGCGGCGCTATGAGGTCTTTAAAAGGGCCATATCAGCCCCAAGTCAAATCAACCTGATCGCTGAAGTTAAGAAAGCTTCTCCCTCGGCTGGTCTCATTCGCGAAGATTTCAACGCTGTCAAGATTGCCGGGATTTATATCAAGAACAAGGCAGCAGCCATTTCTGTCTTAACGGAAGAGAAGTATTTTTTAGGGAAATTTGCCTATCTGGCCAATATTAGCGCAAATTGTCCACTTCCTGTACTCATGAAGGATTTTATAGTGCATCACTATCAAATTTATGAGGGCTTGTTTTATGGGGCCTCGGCCGTTCTTTTGATCGTCGCCATGCTCGAAGATACGCAGTTAAAAGAATTAATGAAGGTGGCCTACAGTTTGGGCCTGGATTGTCTGGTTGAAGCGCATGATGAAACCGAAGTCAAGCGTGCGATTGGGGCAGGAGCTGAGATTATCGGTGTCAATAACCGGAACCTCCAGAATCTCCATGTCGATTTAAATAACTGTTTGAAGCTGATCCCTCAGATCCCCAAGGGTATTATCATTGTGGCCGAAAGCGGCCTTAAAACACATCAAGACGTAGAGCGCGTCAAAGATGCCGGAGCTCATGCCGTATTGATCGGGGAAACATTTATGCGTTCTCCTGATATCGGCGCCAAAATAAAGGAAGTGATGTATGGTACGCGTTAAAATTTGCGGCATCACCAGTGAGCTAGACGCCCAAAGGGCGGCCAGGGCAGGGGCTTGGGCCATTGGGTTTATATTTCATAAAAAGAGTCCGAGGTATATTTCTCCATTTAAGGCCAAAAAGATCATTGATACCTTGCCCCCGTTTATTACGCCTGTAGGTGTATTTGTCAACCACAATGCCGGGGCCATGAGGGATATCATCAACCATTGCGGGCTAAGGGTGGTGCAATTGCATGGGGATGAGGACCATCATTTCTGCCATCGGTTGAGACGGTATAATGTAAAGATCATTAAAGTCTTTCGGGTGGGAGAATCCTTTGATCCCAAGATAGTCGAAAGCTATAAGGTGGATGCTTATCTGTTTGATACTTATGACCAATTCAATTATGGCGGCACAGGCAAGACTTTTGATTGGACTTTTTTAAAGCAAATCAAGACTACGGGTGAGGTGCCGATTATTTTATCCGGTGGTCTCAATATCCAAAATGTGATCGAGCCGGTCAATGTCCTGAAACCTTACGCGGTCGATGTCAACAGTGGTGTGGAAGAATCTCCTGGAAAGAAGGATGCTAAGAAAATGAAAGATTTTATCGATATCGTCAGCTATATCAGCGGCGCCAAGGTCAAAGAACATATTTGAAAGCAGTGTCGTCATTGCGAGCACAGCGAAGGTCCTCATGCCGGACACTCATAGGAGTTCGCAATCTCTTAAAAGATTGCCGCGCTCCCTTCGGTCGCTCGCAATGACGCTTGAAGAAATCATATGTTAACCTTAATAAACCCAAAAGACCTTCAATCCATCATCCATCTCAGCGGCCAAGCCATCCGTGATTTTTTGTCGAAAGCTGATGCTGCCCAGTTTAGGGGGGAAGCGCGGACAGCCATTAAATCATTTCAGGCCAATCCTGTTGATTTTACCGATGAGAAATTAGTTACTTATGGGGCTGATACTTTTGCGGCCATTGATTATCCCGTGCGTATTGAAGTACGGGGTAAAACCAAGGAGGGCGCGGCACAAATGGTGGCCAAGGGCATTTGGGGCCCTAAGCGTCTCCAAGCGGCAAAGGCGCTCGCCCCCGAATGCAAGAAATACGGGCTGCATTTGAAATTAGCGGGAACGTCTTCAATTGAGTTTAACGTGGATGGCGTGGATAAGGCGTTGCCGATCCGTTTTTTGCAGGGGGCTTTTGAGAACGTGCTTAAAGAAATGCATTATCAACCCGGGAGCCATATCGACAGTCGAAGTAGCAAAATCGTTATTGCCACCGATGGTGATGGGACCATTTATGATGGCCCTCGTGTCGGTAGTCTGCCGACATTGGCCGAAAGTCCGGCTAGGGAAGCCCTTTGTGCTTATTTGAAAGCGGGTGGCGTGTTCATGCTGGTTTCTGGTAATGATATCCATCGCACTTTTAAGCGATTGGTGGAGACCTTGCCCCCGGAGGTCTATTGCCGGGTTCTTGTGGCCGCCAATGGCGGGGCAGAATTAGTCCACGTCAATCCTAAGGGGAAATCTGTTCCTATTTCGGGTTATAGGGAACTGGCTTTAAACTATGCCCGGGATATTTCTCATGCCCAAGCCCTGAATATTTTCTACATAGGGGATGATGGCGCTAAGGAAGGCAACGACTATCCGGCTTTCAAAGCGGTTGGTTTTAAGCACTCCGTATTAGTGGCACCGGAATTCCTGGAGGAGTACGACCCTGGCCTTAAAGCTGGCTACGTCGGAGGATTATTGAAGGGGACCCAGAAATTCTTGGAATCCTACCTAAAATCGTATATAGCGTAGGGGCGGACCTTGTGTCCGCCCGATAGTGCGGGCCGACACAAGGTCCGCCCCTACTGCTTTAATTGGGAATGATATGATCGAAAATGAACAGAATTTGGTATTACCTAAATCAGAATCCTGGAAAATGTTTAACAGCATTGCCGGACGGTATGATTTTTTGAATCGTTTGTTGTCTTTAGGGCAGGATATTCGCTGGCGCAGGGCCTTAAGGCAATTTTTGCCGGACTATGATAAACAAACGATTCTCGATTTAGCGACCGGCACGGCAGATGTTTTGATTACTTTATCTAAAGACAATCTTAAGGTCCGACAAGGCTATGGGGTTGACCCGGCCATTAAAATGTTGGAGATTGGCCGTCAAAAGATCAAAGCGCAGCATCTCGAGGATAGGCTGATGCTCCAACAGGGGGATGCGCAAGCGTTGCCTTTTCTTGATGAAACATTTGATTGCGTGACCATCGCCTTTGGTATCCGTAATATCCCGGATTTACGTTTGGCCCTTTTGGAAATGTATAGGGTCACCAAAAAAGGGGGACGGGTCCTGATTTTAGAATTCTCAAAACCGCAAAATCCTGTGTTAAAGGCCGGACATTGGCTTTATTTGCAAACCGTCGTGCCGTTGGTTGGATTTTTGTTTTCAGGTAATTTTAAGGCCTACACGTATTTAAACCAAACCATACAGACTTTTCCCTATGGGACCCGATTTTGCAAGATCCTTAAGCAAATGGGATTTGTCGATAATATTCCCCATCCCCTGATGGGTGGTGCTGCCACCATTTATGTTGCCCACAAATAATCCCATTTCATTGGAGCAAGCTAAAGAGCAGATGTTGAGCTTTGTTGCGGCTTATAAACCTTCCAAGTCCATTGAACGTATGGAGATCAAGGTCCATCCCGTAGACATGATTGCCTGGCTATCTCTCCAGAAGGACGATGTCAAAATTTATGGGGCCAATCAAAGCGATACCGTGAGTATCGCCGGTATTGGTCAGGCCGTGTGCGTGACAGGAAAGCAATCGGGAAATTTGAAGAAGATCTTTAAATTACTGCGTAATTCTTTGTCCCCGCAATATCCTTATTTGCAATGGTACGGCGGATTTTGTTTTGATGAACGTCATTTGGATGGCGACTGGGAAGAATTTGGCGCATACCGTTTTATTATCCCTCGTTTCGAATTAGCGGCCCAAAGCGGTAAAATGATATTTTGCTGTAATCTGGTTGGGCGTGAGAATATCAAGAGTATCCAAAGACAGTTGGCGGCTATTGCAGTCAATATCCCGATCCATCTCGAGGGGCGGAAGAACTCTCTTAATGCCACCATTCTTAGACGCGTAGATCAACCTGACCAAGGCCTTTGGAAGAAGGATGTTGAGCGGATCGTTGCGGACACGACCGTCAAGAAGGTCGTTTTAGCACGTAAAACGTCGATCCATTTTAAGCAGCCGCCTGACCCTTGGAGCATGCTGCGGCAATTAAAGGCCGTGACACCCAACAGTTATCATTTTGCTTTCCAATTTAAGAAAACTGTTTTTCTGGGGGCGTCTCCGGAGCGTCTTTTTCGTCGCTATCAAATGTCTATTGAATCAGAAGCATTGGCAGGTACTCTGCCTAAATCCGCCAATCCGGAAGAATTGCTTAAATCTGATAAAAATAGGCACGAACATGGACTGGTGGTAGATGCCATTGATGCCTCTTTCAAAGAGCTCTGTTCAACTTTCAGCAGGGAGAAGGCTCCAGACATTTTGACCTTGGCTAATGGACATCATTTGATCACTAAATTCCAGGGCCAATTAAAAGATGGCATCCATGATGAAGATATTCTACAATTACTTCATCCCACCCCCGCGTTAGGCGGCACCCCAAGAGTTGCCGCCATGGACATCATCCGCCAATGTGAAAGTTTTTCGCGTGGCTGGTATGGGGCGCCATTAGGCTATGTGGGTCTTGACTGGGCAGAATTTGTGGTGGGGATACGTTCCGGGCTGGTCCGTGCTAAGAAATTATCCGTTTTTGCGGGTGCCGGGATTGTGGATGGCTCCGAAGCTGTGGCAGAGTGGGACGAAGTAGAGAATAAAATCAGCAATTTTATCAAAATCATCCGATAAGCCTTGTGAATCCAGTTAATATTAATCATCTTTGGGGCATGTTAATCATCGAGGAGCTGACGCGCCTGGGGGCAGATTATTTCTGCGTCGCTCCTGGCTCCCGCAGTTCACCTTTAGTCATTGCTTTGGCCCAGCATAAGGGCGCTTCGAGTTTTGTCCATTTTGATGAACGCGCCTTGGCCTTTCATGCCATGGGCTATGCCGCGGCCACTCAAAGACCAGCCGTGCTGATCTGCACATCAGGAACGGCAGCGGCCAATTTTTTTCCTGCTGTGATTGAGGCCTCCAAGAAGAAATTACCTTTGATCGTGATAACAGCCGACCGGCCGCCGGAATTAAGGCAGACGGGGGCTGTCCAGACCATAGACCAGGTGGGATTATTTGGAAAATATGTGCAGTGGGCCACGGACATGCCTTGCCCGGATATGAATATTGACCCTCAATTTGTCCTGACGACCCTTGACCAGGCCTGGTATCAAGCCATGCGCCATCATGGGGTGGTGCATATCAATTGTATGTTCCGTCCCCCGTTGAGCTTGGTTAAGACATCGGATGATCTTAAAACCTATGTCAAACCTTTAAGCCGTTGGCTTATGTCCTCACGACCGTTCACCGATTATGTCACGGGTGTTGAATCAGTGACATTGCCAACCCCTAAGAAGCTTGCCCAGCGGCTGGATGCTATTAAGAATGGTGTTATTGTCGTTGGAAAGATTGTGGGGATAGAGGAAGGGCAACTTGTTTTACAGTTGTCTGAGAAATTAGGATGGCCGATTTTTGCTGATATGGCTTCAGGTTTGCGCCTTGGGCAAAATCATCCCAACTTGATCCCCTATTTTGACCATTGGCTATTAGCTGAAAGTGTTTTGGATAAACTGTCCTTTGATGGGGTGCTCCATTTAGGCGGGCGAATGACTTCCCAGCGCTATTATGATTTTATCCAGAAACAAAATCCAGCTGAATATATGATGGTTCTTAATCATTCTTTACGTAATGACCCAAATCATCAGGTCAGTTTGCGTGTTGAATCCTCTGTGACGCATTTTATTCAGACGGTGGTGGGATTGATCAAGCCGCGCAGAAAATCGAAGGCACTTACTGTTTTGTCTAGATTCAATAAGACTGCCGATAAGGCCCTTGAAATGTTTCTTTCTAAAGATGAGTATATTAGCGAACCGCGTATTGCGCGTTTGGTTTCACAAATGATCCCCGAGGGTCAGGGTTTGTTCTTAGGCAACAGCATGCCCATTCGCGATATGGGTAATTACGCCGATTTTAAGGGAAGCACTGTTTCTGTCAATGGCAATCGGGGAGCCAGTGGCATCGATGGGGTCATTGCTTCAGCCGCAGGGTATGCCAGAGGCTTGGGATCTCCAGTGACCCTCATGATCGGGGATTTGTCAGCCTTGCATGATTTGAATTCACTGAGTATGTTGCGTGATCTCCCCGTGCCTTTGATCATAGTTCTTCTTAATAATGGCGGAGGGGCCATATTTTCTTTTTTACCTATTGCTGAATTTAAAGAAGGTTTTGAGAAATTCTGGGGCACACCGCATCCCTACACCCTGGCCGCCGCAGCCTCCATGTTTGAACTCAATTACAGTCAGCCCATGGATGCCGCTCATTTTAAGAAAGCGTACACCCAAGCGCTTAAATCACAAACGTCAACAATCATTGAAGTCATTACCAATCGTGAAGAAAATGTAAAAACACATCGTTTATTGCAAGATACTATTAACGAAAGTATTAAATGAACTCCCCTAACCCCCTCTTTTGTTAAAGAGGGGGTTAGGGGGAGTTCTACAATTTATGAATTTCGCCGAACTTGATTTTAACGAAGAATTTATTGCCGCCTTTGAGGCCTTGGAAAATACCGGTCAGCATATGTACATCACCGGCAAAGCAGGCACAGGCAAATCAACTTTACTGCAGTATTTCCGTGAAAAGACCTCCAAAAACGTGGCTGTATTAGCACCGACGGGGGTGGCAGCCATCAATGTCAAGGGCCAGACCATCCATTCCTTCTTTGGCTTTAAGCCCGATGTGACCCCTGAAAGTGTGGGGGACATCCCCTTGCGCAAAAGCCGGAAGAAAATGTATCAGGAACTGGATGCTGTCATTATTGATGAGGTGTCCATGGTCCGGGCTGATCTCATGGATTGCGTGGATATCTTCTTGCGCTTGTATGGCCCCCATTATGACAGGCCTTTTGGCGGGATCCAGATGATATTTTTTGGTGACCTTTTTCAACTGCCACCCGTGGTGGGGCGGGGGGAAGATGATATTTTTAAGACCCATTATACGACCCCGTATTTCTTTTCGGCCAGGGTCTTTGAAACGTTAGATTTTAAGATCATGCAGCTGCAGAAGATTTACCGGCAAAAAGACGAGCATTTTATTCGCCTGCTCAACGCCGTCAGGGACGACAGTGTTGAACATCACCATTGGGAGGCCTTGAACCGTCGTTTTAAGCCAGACCATCAATTTTCCACGGAAGATTTTTATATTGTGCTCACGACGACCAATGCCCTGGCTGATCAGGTGAACACCCAACGTTTGCAGGTGTTGACGGGATTGCCTAAAACCTATCAAGGGACGGTTTCTGGTGAATTTGAACGAAAATCCCTGCCAAGTCCGGAGGTCCTCGTGCTTAAGCCAGGGGCGCAAGTGATGATGTTAAATAATGATCCTGAGAAGCGATGGGTCAATGGTTCATTAGGGAAGATCGCCTCCATCATCACTGATACCGAAGGCGGTGATGTGATCATGGTAGAGTTAGAGAGCGGTACAATTGTTGACGTTAAGAGACATGCCTGGGAAATCTATCAATATTATTTTGATGAGGTCAATAATGCGTTGGGATCGAAGGTGATCGGTTTTTTTACGCAATATCCCCTCAAGTTAGCGTGGGCGGTCACGATCCATAAGTCCCAGGGCCAGACTTTTGACCGGGTGATCATCGATGTCGGCTGGGGCACATTTTCACATGGTCAGATGTATGTGGCCCTCAGCCGTTGCACAACGCTTGAGGGCATTGTCCTTAAACAGCCTTTGAAGCAGCGTCATATTTTAATGGATGAACGGGTCTTACGGTTTATGAAGAAGTTTGTCTTTCTTTTACTTGTGCCTTTCTTTTCAAGCTTGGGTCTGGCCCAGACACCGACCCAGGACCGTACCCAAGCCATTGCCCAGGATTTAAGCAAGATCGAAGATAAGCAGGTCAATCCTAATTCCTGGGAAGAGCAAAATAGTGATAAGCCTTATATCGGTCTTTTAGCTGAAACAGATACTGCCATTCATGATGACTGGTCTTATGATGTGGATTATCATGCCCGGGTGAAAATCCAAAAGGAAACAGCCAAGAACTTGGGGCAATGGCCCATCTATTACAACAAGGCCCGTGAGGAGGTCTCAGATATCAAGGCTTTCTTAGAAACTCCGGACGGACAAAAGCTTGAGGCCACGGACATTAAAGATTTGCCTGCCTATGATCAATCGCCGCTCTATGCCGATATGCGGCTTAAGGTGATCAGCTTTCCGCAAATTAATATCGGCACGATTTTGGATGTGAGGGTCAAAACAAAGGTTTTAAAAGAGGAGATGCCCAACCAGTTTTGGGATGAAGTGACCTATCCCTCGATACCGACCAAGTACTCAAGATATTCTTATGTGTTCCCTAGCAATAAATCCATTCCCTATTCAACTTACAATAATGATAAAAAACCGCTCATTGAAAAGAATAATGGGACTGTCAAATATTCTTATATTTTTGAGAATACCGCGTATAGCGATACTGAGGACTTTATGCCGCCTGCGGATGAGACCATTGGGGTCTTGTCGTTATCCTCCTTGACGGATTGGAAACAAATCGCGGATTGGTGGCGCAACTTGATCAATAAAAATACCATGGATGACCCGGCGATTTCGGCCAAGGCATTGGATCTGGTCAACGGCAAGAAGAGCACCAAAGACAAACTGCGGGCCATCATGGAATTTATTCAAGATGATTTTCGCTATGTCACCATGAGCATGGGCGACCATACCATTCTTCCGCATAGCACTGCAGAGACCTTAAAGAGTCATTATGGCGACCGTAAAGATTTGACCCTCTTAGCCAGGCAGATGCTCAAGATAGCGGGTATTGATGCCAATATCTGTTTGTTCAGCGGCGAGTTTAATGGTGACCCGCAGCACCGGCTGCCTGACCCTTCGGCTTTTGATCATGTGATTTTGGAGGTGACGGTGGATGGTCAAAAATATTTCGTGGACCCCCAGACCAAGGGGTTTGACCTGGGGGAATTGCCTTCGAGTTATGACAATGCCTCAGTGCTTGTCATTGACAATGATTCCTATCATTTTAGCCATCTGCCCATTGCTGAGGAACAATTTCATGCGATTGTTTCTAGCAGTGATATTACCTTAAGCAATGATGGTTCAGCCAAATTCCAGGTCCACGTGAAAATGCCAGTGGAAGCCTCACAGGAGATGAAAAGCAATTGGGACGCTGCCAGCGACAGCAGTAAACAGAAATTTTTTGATAATTTACAGGCAACCTTTGCGCAGGGCGGTAAAATAACCGATCATGATGTCAAGGGCCTGGAGGACCGTTACGGGCCCCTGGAATTTACCTTTACCTACGGGGCTGCCAATGTTTATCAAATAGCCAATGATATGATCTTATTAAAAGAACAGGACCAGGGTGACGTGCCTAATTTTTCAGAAAATACGCGGCATTATTCAATCTTTCTGCCTACCAATTCTTTGATCATCAGCCGCAATACCTACCATATTCCTGACAGCCTGAAAATAAGTTTTATCCCTCAGGATTATAATTTGTCCACCTCTTTCATGCAGGTTTCAACGAAGTACACCAAAGGCGATGGTACGATCACCGTCGAAAGCACCTACCATCTAAAACGCGCCACCATCCCGCAGCAGGGATTTGCAGATGTGAAGAATTTCAGCGAGGAGTTGGACCGGAAGAAAAGTTTATACATTGTATTAAAGAAACTGAGCAATGTGGCTCCTGAGACAGAAAATTGGATCAAGAATCAATGAAGAAATTTTATTGTCATTCCCGCGAAAGCGGGAATCCAGACATGCGCCGGGAAGGATGAAGGGTTATTCTGAGCGTAAGCGAAGGATCTTTAAAAGAACAACCTTAGATGCTTAAAAGGATTCTATGAAAACTCTCTGGAACGATAAGGAAGCGAAGAATTTTGTAAATGACCCGTTGGCATTGCGGGTTTATACCTCCCGGTTATTGGGCAGGGACATGAGTTTGGTCATGCACGGCGGGGGGAATACGTCGGTGAAAGCCAAGGTTAAGGACTTTTTTGGGACCCTACAAGAGGTGCTATATATTAAAGGCAGCGGTTGGGATTTAGCCACC
>CAZKUL010000066.1:0-14902 GCA_964555945.1 uncultured Planctomycetales bacterium | reverse complement strand
GCCATAAACACTTCGCCGCCTTTGACAATACGTGAATCAATGCAAACCCCACGCTCCCGCCCCCCAGCCGCTCCCTGCGCCAAAATTCCACCCGTCGCTTCTAATATTTCACTAATCGTAAACATCATTACCATCCGTAGGGGCCGACCTCGTGTCGGCCCGAACTCTATTCATGTCCCGAATTTCAACAATTCCCTCACAATTGCCCGTTCATCAAAAGTAATAGTCCGGTCCTTGAGGATCTGATAATCTTCATGGCCTTTACCCGCGATTAAAACAACCTCATCTTCGTGGGACAATTGCAGGGCGCGATTAATGGCCTCCCGGCGGTCCACACAGATCTCATAATTCTTTTGCGTAAAACCGGCGATGATTTCATTGATGATCGCCTGAGGATCTTCACTGCGGGGATTGTCGGTCGTAACGATGGAGTAATCCGCCAGATGACAGGCTGCCTGCGCCATTTTGGGCCGTTTGGCACGGTCCCTGTCCCCGCCGCAACCAAAAACCAAAATAATTTTCTTAAAGGCGATTGCCCTTAAGGCGCTAAGGACATTTAAAAGCCCATCCTCGGTATGGGCATAATCGATGAATATAAAAACGCCTTTATCGTTGGCCACACGCTCAAGCCTGCCGGGCACACAGGCCAAATTTTTAATTCCCCGACGGATCGTCTCTAACGGTAACTGTTGAGACAGCCCCCAGGCAAATGCCGCCAGAATATTATAGACATTATGTTTGCCAATAAAGGGCGTATGCATACTGATCCGGCCTTGGGGAAAGACGATCTCAAAATCAGTCCCACTTAACTTAAAATGAATATCCTGCGCCCGTACATCCGCAGTGCCGTCGATAGCATAGGTAAGGAACTGGCCTTGGGTGATGGCCAACAGGCGTTTCCCATAAGGATCATCAACATTAATGATAGCTGCCGCGGAGGGTGAAAGGTTCTTTAATAATAATGACTTGGCCTTAAAGTACTGGTCCATGTCCTTGTGATAATCCAGATGGTCCTGGGTCAGGTTGGTAAAAATGCCCGCTGAAAAATCGATCCCCTCAAGGCGCCCCTGGTCCAGGGCATGCGAGGAGGCTTCCATCACGCAATAATCCACCTTCAAGGCGGCCAATTCTGCCAGGTAACGCTGATTGTCCAGGAATCCTGGCGTCGTATTCTTCGAAGGAATAATTTGGTCCCCGATCCTGTAATTGACAGTCCCGATCACCCCGCAACGCAAGCCCGCCGTATGAATGATCGATTCGATCAAATAAGTGATCGTAGTCTTACCGTTGGTGCCGGTCACACCGACGCTCTTAATTTTGGCGGAAGGAAACCCATAAAAACGGGGCCCTATGTATTTCAAAAATTGCCTAGGATCATCAATCTCCAGGACACAAATATTTTCTTCCGTCATTCCGAGGAGTGCCTTTTGCGACGAAACGATGACTTTTGCCCCCTTAGCTATAGCCTCCTGGATAAAATCCTCTCCCTTGAATTTAGCCCCTGACAGGGCCACAAATAACCCGTTTTTTTGTTCTTCCCGCGAATCGCATGAGACAGTCAACACGTCAAAATCCTCAAAAGCAGGAGGCAGTGGTCTTGTATATATTCCCTTGATCAATTCACTGAGGCGCATGGGATCTCTACTTTTTACATTTAGCCCGGCGCATCATCCTCGGTGGCAGGCTGACGCTGGGTATTAAGGTATTTCAAAGCATCCCCCACCACTTCTGAAAAAACAGGGGCCGCCACTGTTGACGCGTAATACGCCGGATGCGGATCATCAAACACAACCACTGCGGCCAGGCGGGGATTGTCCACAGGCGCAAAACCCGCGAAGGTTGCGTAAAAATGGGAATGGGAATAACTGCCGCCGACCACCTTCTGGGCGGTGCCGGTTTTACCTGCCACCGTCACGCCTGGGATGGCGGCCTTGGTCCCGGTCCCTTCATCCACTACCCCTTTTAAGATCCCCTTCATCCTCTCCGATGTCATTTTGGAGATGACCCTGTCCAAAATTTGCGGGCTTTTTTCCCGGATAATCTGACCCTGGGCGTCCTTAATATATTTAACCACAAAGGGACGCATATAAATGCCGTCGTTGGCAATAGCAGCAATAGCCCCCATTAACTGAATGGGCGTGACCGTCACCTCCTGGCCGATAGGGATGGCGCCGATGGATGTTTTGGACCACCGGCTCACGGGTTTTAATATGCCTTCGGCCTCACCCGGTAAATCAATGCCCGTCCTTATGCCAAAACGGAAATGATGCGCGTAATTGTAGACCCGGCGTGCGCCTAAGCGTTGCGCCACCTTGGTGGTCCCGATATTGCTGGATTGTTCGATGACTTGTTTAAATGTAATTAACCCTAAAGGTTCATGATCATGGAGAATATGATTGGCCACGCGGTAAGCTCCATGCTCGCAGTTGATCATGCTATTTTCGCTGATCACTCCCTCCTGCAATGCTGCCGAGGCGGTAACAATTTTAAAGACACTTCCGGGCTCAAAGGTAAAGACAATGGCGCGGTCTGTGCGCGACTCAGGCGTGCTGTGGGAGGCCTCTTCCAAATTATAAGTGGGACGGTTGGCAAAAGCCAGGATTTCTCCGGTCCGGGGGTCCATCACAATGATGCTGGCCCCTTTACAATTGTATTTCTTATACATCCGGTCCAGGGCCCTTTCGGCGATATATTGGATGGTTTCATCAATGGTCAGCACCACGCTAAATCCATCCACGGGCGGGATATAACCCTTATCGAACATCAGCTCTCTGGAGTGCGCGTCCCTGAGGATAATGGCATGTCCCGGCTGGCCTTTCAAATATTTGTCATAATCCCGCTCCAGGCCGTCCAAACCATTATTATCCAGGCCGGCAAAACCGATCAGATGCGAGGCCAATGTCTGGTTGGGATAAAAGCGTTTACTTTCTTTAATAAAGCCGATCCCGGGGAGTTTTAAATTCTTGATGGTAAGATACATCTCCTGAGGCACTTTACGCGCGATCCATACAAAATATTTATCCTTGTTTAACTTATTCCGGATAAGCTTCGGGTCCATGTGAAAAAGGCTCGATAATCTATCCACCACCTCGTCAATATCATGTTCCTGGTGCATGGCCCGCGCATTGGCATAGACCGAATAAACCGGAAGATTGATCGCCAAGGCCCGCATGTTGCGGTCATAAATCGTCCCCCGCCGGGGTTCCAGTACCATGGAGTGTTCATGCTGACGCTGGGCCAGACCGCTTAAGAAGTCAGCGCGAAAGATTTGAATGAAGATCAAGAATCCGATGGAGTAGATGAAACCCGAGAACAAGAATATGCAAACCACGGCAAAACGGAGTGGATACTTACGCAGAAACAATTTAACCTCTGAATTATTAATTTATTCCCAGGCTTTGGCTTCCTGGGCCCCTAAGAAAGAAAACAAATTCCAAACGGGGTTCTGGACCTTCGCTGGAGGCTTGTCCAAGTGCTGCATGGTCCCAGGAGGCGTTGATACGGTCATCACCCGTTCATTATCCATAAATTGTAAACTATTATCGTGGTCCAGCAATTGATTACCCAAATTATTGGCAGACCTAAGCGTCAGGATCTGGTGGCTGAGGGCCCCGTTGCTGTCATTCAATTCGTGGATGATTTTTTCTTTATCCTTGCCATTATACGATAATTCACAAATTTTCATCTGCATATGGATATACAACAAGGCCATGATGGTGGCAAAGATGGCTACTTTAAAATAGACCTTTAAACTCATCTAGATCCTTTCAATCACTCTCATTTTGGCGCTCCGGCTGCGGGGATTTTCGCCGCATTCCTCGTCGCAGGCAACCCGCGGCCTTTTGGTCAAGATGAGACCTTCTTGTTCCAACTGCAAAGACTTAAATTTATTTTTGACCAGGCGGTCTTCCAATGAATGGAATGAAATGACACACAACCGCCCGCCCTTCTTTAACATCCTAAAAGCGACCTCTAAACCCAAAGACAACTGTTCCAACTCTTCATTGACTGCGATGCGCAAGGCCTGAAATGTCCTTGTGGCCGGATGAATACGGCCACGGGTATAACCTTTAGGCAAGGCCCGTAATATAATGTCCGCCAAATTCTTGGTGGTCGTAATTTTGGCCCGGGCCCTTTGCATCACCACGGCCGCAGCTATCCGCTTGGCGAAACGTTCTTCGCCATATTCTGAAATGATCCGGGCCAACTCATCTTCTTTAAGGATATTAACCAAGTCTCCCGCGGTAATACCCTTGGCCTCTGTGTCCATCCTCATGTCGAGGGGGCCTTCAAATCTAAACGCAAAACCACGTCCGGCATCATCCAGCTGAAAACTTGAAATCCCTAAGTCCAACAATATACCGTCAACAGCGCTAACTTTAAGACCAGCCAAAATAGATTTAAGTGTGCTGAAACTCCCCTTTAACAAATCAATCTTTAATTCTAGAGAAGCCAATTTCTTTTGAGCCAGTCCTAAAGAAGCGCTGTCGCGATCAATCCCGATCAAGTGTCCCTTGGGCCCCAGCGCCTGGGCCATCAGCCAAGCATGTCCTGCCAAACCCAGCGTCCCATCCACCGCCACCCCGCCCAACGGCAAGCGCAAATATTCCAGCACTTCCTTACGCATCACAGGTATATGGGACACCTCATCCATTCACATATCCCGTCCCCCCTCTTTTTTTAAAGAGGGGGTTAGGGGGAGTTCTTTTTGAATATATACAAAAACTCCCTCCCTATTTTCTAAAACATCCAAATTATTCAATCTTTGCAGTTTTATTTCCATCCTAATCCACATCTAACATATGCTCCGCGGTCTTTTCAAAATCCCCGCTGGATTTGCTAAAGAATTCCCGCCAAGAGGCGGTTTCCCAAATTTCGATACGGTTGGAAATACCTATCACAACGGCGTCCTTTTTAATCCCTGCAAAATCTTTCAAATATTGAGGGATAATAAAACGTCCCTGTCTGTCCGGCAAGACCTCGACGGCACCTGAGAAGAACATGCGATTAAAGGAACGCGCCTCGCCTTTGGTAAAAGACAAATTCTTAAAACGCGCCTCTTGCAAACGCCATTCACCTTCGGCAAACATAAAAATACATTTATCGAGGCCGCGGGTCACAAAAAATTTATCAATACCGTTGTCACGGGCCACTTCGCGAAACCGCGCAGGCAGGATCAAACGACCCTTAGTATCAATACCATGGCTATATTCCCCATAAAACATAACTCCACTTCCCTCCACCTTGCTCCACTTAAATGCAAGTATAGACCCCTAAAAACCCCTTGTCAACACCCAAAATCGGTTCTTTTCTTACGAATATTTAGGATTGAATTTGATTAATAGCGATATAAATACTTTATGTAAGGGCATCCCATCAAATTGATTCCCTCCCCCTTGCGGGGAGGGCTAGGGAGGGGGAATAAAAAAAACAAGTAGAGATTTCGAGGATATGTTTTTTATAAGGCCTGCTACCCCACAGGCGCACAGGGGCTGCTTACAAAGTAGCCCCGAAGCGCCGAGATTGTGGGGATGAGGGTCGTGCGTCACGCCTTAGAAAAAATATATCCTTGTGTTCCCTTCACCAAGGTAGGCAGACGGAAATACTTAGTCACAGCTAACGGTCTTGAAATATTTTCTCGCAAGGGATTCATCTTTTTGAATTTGACGGATAAGTTGCTGCGGGTTTTGGAATTTTTTCTCGTTGCGGAGTTTTTTTAGAAATATTATTCTTAGATGTTTACCATAAATGTTCTTCGAAAAATCCAGGATATGGACTTCCAGAAGGACCTTATTTTCCTGATTTTCGAATGAGGGCCTGATGCCCAGATTAGCGATGGCAGGATATGTTTTGGCGCCAATTTGGACCTGAACAATATAAACCCCCCGGGCCGGAAGAATATCCGCCTCATAGGCAATATTCGCCGTGGGAAAGCCCAGGCCCTTGCCGCGCTGCGCACCTTTGACGACCTTCCCGGAAACAAAAACATCCCTGCCCAAAAGATTGGCTGCCTTTTTTAGTTTTCCTATCGAAACCAACTGACGAATGCGCGTGCTGCTGATAGCTTCCCGTCCCTCTTTAAGCGCGCTAACAGCATGGATTTCATAGCCGCATTCTTGAGAAAGCGCTTTAAATAAATTAATGTCCCCGCCCCTGTCATTGCCGAAACGAAAATCATCACCGACAAAAATAGCTTTGACCCCGAGCTTTTTGACTAAAATGTCTTTGATGAATTTCTCCGGCTGGATCTGGGCAAAGCTCCGGTTAAATGGCACAACCAGGCAGAGAGCGACCCCCAAGTCACTAAGCAAAGAAAAACGATCTTCCAGAGAGGTTAAATAGCCTAATTTTAAATCCGGACGTAACACATGGGCGGGATGGGGGAAAAAGGTAATGACCAAAGGCCTGGCATGAAGGCGACGGGCGATCGCCAACATGTGTTTGATCAAATACTGGTGCCCCCGATGCACGCCATCAAAAATACCAATGGCCGCGCACGTTTTTTTCAAACGCAGCTTAGAGCGTCCATTTAAGGATATGACCTTCATTTAAATTTTCCAATGTCACGGCATCTTTAATATCAAAGGGCCCGACCTTTGTGCGTTCTATCTGGGAAATGCAAGCCCCACATCCTAAGACCTCACCAACGTCTTCTGCCAATTGCCGCACATAGGTGCCCTTGGAGCAGCTCATCAGGAATTGCACATCCGGCAGATGGCATTCCAATATGCGTAATTCATCAATGCGGACCTTGCGGGCGGTACGTTCAACCTCGATCCCCTGACGGGCAATCTTATAAAGACGTTCCCCCTGGTGCTTGACGGCGGAAACCATCGGCGGTTTTTGTTCAATCTCACCGGTAAATTGTTTTAAGACACCTTCAATGGCCTGCCGGTCAATACCTTCATACGGACGTTCCAGCAGTGTCTTTCCCATGATGTCCGCCGTGGTCGTTTTAAGACCCAAGCGCAAGGTGGCCCTGTAGGTTTTATCAAAAGCGACAAACTTATCAAAAAGTTTGGTCGAATTTCCCAGAAGAATGACCAGGACTCCGGTGGCCATAGGATCAAGGGTCCCGGCATGTCCCACCCGGCGCATCTTAAATGTACGGCGGACAAAGCCCACCACATCGTGAGAGGTTATGCCCTCAGGTTTATTGACCAAAACAATGCCCTGAAAAGAATTCTGTACCGCAGCCTGAAATTTCATACTCTCCTTACAATCGTTCATGGATAGCAGAACAAATAATTTTCTGGGCCTGAGCCAAAGGTTGATAGATCTTGCATCCCGCCGCCTTCTTATGCCCGCCACCTTCGAATCCTTGGGCGAGTTTGGCCACATCAAAATCCTTCTGGCTACGCAAATTCACGCGCACCTCTTTAGGATGTAATTCCGTGAGGATCACCACCACCTCGATCCCCTCGACCGAACGCAAAAAGGTAAACAATTTTTCCTTCAAATCAAAACTCTTGGAAAAACGGTCCACCACCCTCTTGGGCAGGGACACACAAAAGACCCTGTTGCTATCCAGGAGCTTGGCCCTGTGGATCACATCGGTAAAGCGTTTCATGTCCATAACCGGAATACCGACATAAAGACGATCATAGAGCTCTGAAGCCGAGAGCTTAAAAGCCATTAATTGTTCCGCCACCGCGTGTGTATGCGCGGATGTATTTTCAAACCGGAACGACCCTGTATCGGTCATGATACCGGCGTAAAGGAGTGTGGCCACATTCTTGTTAAGAGGTGCGTTCGCTTCTCTCAATAAATCAAATATCATCTCACAGGTGGAAGACGCTTTGGCGGCGACTACATTGATACTGCCAAAATGATCATTGGTCACATGATGGTCGATATTGACCAAAGGTTTGCCCTTTTCAATTAATCTCGACACACTGCCAACACGCTTTAGGTCCCCGCAATCCAGGACAAGCGCCACCTCATAATCCAATTGCTTGATGTCACTGGCCTTCTTAAACTGGGAGGTCCCGGGCAAAAATTTAAGCCATTGGGGGCAGGCATCTTCATTAAGCACGTAGGCTTTCTTGGCCATACTCTTTAAGAACAAGGCCATGGCCAACGCGGAAGACACGGCATCAGCATCAGGATTATGGTGGGTCGTCACCAGGAATTTCCGGTGGCGGCGAATGACAGCTAAAACATTCTTAAAGGAACTCATGAGTTATCCTCTGGAGCTGGTTTTAATTTTTTGATTTCTTCCAGTACCTTATCCACATCTGCCGCGTGTTTGATGCCTTTATCATAAATAAACTGGAACTCAGGCGTGTAACGCAAGACCACGCGCTGGCTGATCAGCTTACGGATATAGCCACGGCAGCTTTCAAAACCCTCCTGGGCCGCCTTGATCTCCTTGGGGGTGTCTGCCAGGGTACTGAACCTGACCCTGCAATGCTGCAAGTCCTTGCTCACATCCACGTTAATAATGGTCACAAAGTGGATCCGAGGGTCGCGCACTTCGCCCAATAAAAGAATATTAGCCAGTTCCCGCTTGATCGATGAATTAACTTTCTCCATTCGCATCTAAATTACTCTCCTTCTTTGTCTTTATAAGCCTTCCAAAATTTTAAACATTTGATCCCCAACTGAGCCTTGGGCTCTTTGAGGATCTTATTAAAGTCTTTAAGATACCGCTGCGGCTTGATGGAATCAAGCACTTTAATTTTTACGGCCGCTTTTAAGAGTCTGAGTGTTTTGGCCTCCACGCTAAATCCAAGCCGCGCCTTAAACCGGGCCGCGCGCAAAATGCGGGTGGGATCATCTAAAAAGCTCTTCTCATGCAGGACGCGGATCCTTTTAGCGCGTAAATCAACCATGCCATGAAAAGGATCTATGACCTTCCCCCATCTTGCGGGATTAATAGACACCGCCATGGCATTGATCGTAAAATCCCGACGATACAAATCTTTTTTGATATCCGAAGGTTTCACCGCCGGAAAAGCCCCGCCGCGCGCGTAAGTTTCTTCACGGACCGTGGCAAAATCCACCAAAGAACCATCGGCCAGTTGGACCGTTGCCGTCTTAAATGCCGGATAACACGTAATCTCGGCCGCCTCATCAAGCGACGCAAAAGCTTCTGCAAGCCGAATGCCATTGCCTTCAACAGCGATATCCAAATCAACATTCGCCGCCCCCAACATCAAATCCCTAACCGGCCCCCCCACCAAATAAGCCTCAACGCCGTGTTCTTGGGCCAAAAGTCCAATAGTACGCACAAGGTCTAAAGATTTGGAATTTAAGAGGGTCAATAAATTTTTCATGCGCTTTCCAAATTGGTCGTAGGGGCCGTCGTTAAATTAGTTCCTCGGATGAAACTGCTTATGCACGCTCTTTAACCGTTCCTTATCCACATGCGTATAAATCTGTGTCGTAGCAATGTCCGCGTGCCCCAGCATCTCCTGCACCGAGCGCAAATCAGCCCCATGTTCCAATAAATGGGTGGCAAATGTGTGGCGCAAGGTATGTGGCTTAATCGTTTTCTTGATATTGGCCTTGCGGGCGTAAAATTTGATCACAGCCCATAAGCTCTGACGACTTATCTTTTTACCCAGCCTGCTTAAGAATAAAACATCACTGGTCTGGTTCTTCAATAATTGAGGACGGGCACGCAGCAAATATTTTTGCAAGTCCTCGCGTGCCTTTTTCCCCAAAGGAATGATCCTCTCCTTGCTGCCCTTGCCCACTGCCCGCACAAAACCGACATTATAGTCAATACTTGTCGTTTTCAAATCTGATAATTCCGAGACACGCAGGCCGCTGGCATAAAAAATCTCCAGGATCGCCTGGTCCCTGGCCTGTTGGCTATTCTTACCGGCGGCCGCCGCGATCATCGCCTCAATTTCCGCCTGGGTCAACACCGAAGGGATGCGCATCCATAATTTAGGAGTGTCCACAAGAGTCGTAGGATCTTCCTTGGCCAAATTCTCACGCACTAAAAAGCGGTGAAACATCTTAACAGCTGCCAGGTTGCGGCAAATGGAGGTGGCGGACATCTCATGCTTTTTTAGATCAAACATAAAATCTGAGACATGCGAGCGATTGACCTGGGAGCTGTTCTTGACACCCTTGAGGGACAGGTAATCGATGTACTTAGTCAAGTCACGCCGGTAGGCCAAGAGGGTGTTCTGGGCAAGCCCTCGCTCGACCGAGAGATAATTCATGAACTCATCAATAAATTCTTTCATTTATTGAGTGTTGCCCCTAAGGCGGCTGGGTGCGGGACGGACACAAAATGGCCTTTGATCCTGTCGGCCCGCAGATGGTCACGCAAGAAGCGGTCGAACTCAATCAAATCGCTGCGAATGCGTGAGACGTTGCGCACCTGCCAGGAATCGTCCAGCGACTTTTGATAATAATCCAGAAAACCAGCCAGCTTCACCAGATTTACCTGGGTGGGCGCATCCACCAATTTCTCCATCTGTCCAATATGATTGGTGACTTGAGTAATAGTATAATGAATATACCTCGAGGTGCTTTTATCATCAATGGCCGTCCACAGGTCTGTGTACCAGGCTTTGATCAGATCATAGTTCTCTTTGTAATTCTGCACGGGGTTCAGTTCCGGTGCAGGATATTCTACAGGTTCCAACACAGGCACAAAAGCCTGCTCCTCTCCACCCTTTTTCTTTTTACGGGTGAATTTCTGTCGCAAGGTATCGCATGAGCTAAAGGTCAGAGTCATGACCAAAAGTCCCGCGATGACATTGAATGTCTTCTTGTGCTGATTAAAATTAACCATGCAAAATCCTCTCAACAACGTTTTGATTTAGTAGAACATCTATAATAACATCCAGAGGTTCCCAAGGTCAATGGCTACTGCGGCACAGCATAAGCCGCCCTCGATGTGGACGAACCAGGATAATAAACACGCAATAAACGCTTCTGCCCATGCAGATCATCCGGCAAAGAAACAGTAAAATGCCCGGAAGCGTCGGTGGTGCCCTCCGCCAATGGCGCTGCATCATGGTTATTGACGGTGATGTCGGATGTCTTAAAACCTTTTTGAGCTCCGTTGAGCCAAATGACCGTTGCCGCGCCAAACAAACCTTGTCCATTCAGGGAACCGATAGGCACCTGGAATTGGAACTGGGCACCGGGCGTCACCGTAAAGATGGATGAATTAAAACCAAAAACTTGGGTTAAGCTCACCCTTACATGCACCAGCGGCTGGCCTGCAATCACCAATGAATTGGCCATAAAACCGTTTGGATGCGCCGGCGGTGCATAGGCATAAAGATAACTCTGTTTCCCGCCGGAAGTCTCTTGATAGGCAAGCGGCCCAAAGAGTAAGTCATTATTTCCGGAACACAGACACTGATTATTAACGTGCATATTTAAGATGCCATAACGCGCATCTGAAGGGACGACACCCGAAAGGCTATGGACAGGCGGTGGATCTTTAGGATCTATACTCAAGGCCTCCACCGTGACCTTGGCACCGGCCACCGGCTTATGGTCAATGCGTGTCGACAAGGTACCTTGCACGCCGCTGGGTGATTTGGCGGCAACTAACTGTGTACGTGGCAATAAATACTGCGCCACAAGCCAGCTATGGCTCGAGGGTGTACTTTCCGGAAACACTTGCCTGGGCCATTTGTTCCAGGTCTGGAAGACCGCCTGGTTGGGGATTAAATGGTAGCGCGTTTCCAGCTCATCATAGGAGTCTTTGGCCCGCGCCACCCAGTCTTCATTGCTTATAGCGTCATCATCACTATCATAAATGACACCGAATTTCATGCCGGATTGGTGCGCAAATTGCGCCACCTGAGGCAGCAACCTTGCCCAATCACCTTCACGCCAGCGCACATCCATGTGCAAAAAAGAAATCTTGCGTCCGATCAATGGTTCCAGGTCCTGCTTTAACGTCAGATACTTGTCCTCCCAGCCGGGAAACTGCGCCAAACTCTGAGGCGGCTCAACATCTCCGACAACGACCTTGGGAAAGGCCTCAAGATACGGCTGCAAGGTCTCTGACACCCGGCTGGCGATGTCAGGGACAGCTAGCTGACAGCCTCCTTTATCATAGGCGCCGAACCAAAGCGGGCCATCCAATCGAATGATCTGTATCTGGATGCCCAGGCGTTTGAGCTTGGCAATGACCTTGGGCCCAAAGCCTAAATCAGTATACCCTTCCTGATGACCGCACGTGTCGCCGGGTTTCCGGGCAATGGGTTGCAGAGGGACGGCAAGAGCGATGTGATGGCTCTTGAGGGTAGCCTCCATGGTTTGAAGCTGATCATCGGGAGTAATGTTTAAAAAACCCGCCGTGGCCAGAAAAACCTGGATTTGTCCCGCAAGCTGCTGCCATTGCGGATCAGGTTTAAACATCAGGTCCCAATCTGTGACCGCTGTGATCTTGCTATCTGGAATACGGGGACCAAGCCAGATCTGCTGACTGAGGGCTGCCGGAGCCACGAGAGATAAAAACAACCCGGCCGTAACCATCACACGCATGAAATTAACCATGCACCATCTCCGTAAATTCCTTTTGATTTAAAATCGTGATACCCCATTGTTTAGCCTCTGACAGTTTAGAGCCAGGATTTTCACCCGCCACCAGATAATCCAAAGTTTTACTGACAGCAGAAACCACCTTGCCCCCCTGGTTTTCAACCAACAATCCCGCCTCCTGGCGCGTGATCCCTGATAATTCTCCGGTAAAAACAAATTTTTTGCCCTCCAGACGATTGCCGGAGACCTGCCGTTTTGGCTCTGTTAAATTAAGGCCAGCGGCTTTAAATTTTGCCAGTAATTTTTTAACCTGGCTCTGTTTAAAATACTCAACCACAGAGTCGGCAATGACCGGCCCCACCTCATCAATGGCCTGCAATTCCTCGGCAGAAGCCTTAATAATAGCATCCAAAGACCCAAAATGCCCAGCTAAATTTGCAGCGGCCTTAATCCCGATATTAGCGATACCCAGGGCATAAAGGAACTTGGACAAAGGCCTCGTTTGGCTCTTCGTGATGCCTTTAAGTAAATTATCAGCCTTCTTATCCGCAAATAAATCCAAATCCAGCAGTTGCTCTTTCTTTAAGAAATAAATATCTGCCAGGTCCTTGACCAATCCCTTCTCCAGCAGTTCCCCTACCACAGACTCACCTAATCCCTCAATATCCATGGCCCCTCTGGAAGCAAAATGGACCAGGAGCCGCTCAAGCTGCTTGGGGCAAGAGGGATTCATGCAGCGATAAGCCACATCTTCCTCTTTTTCCTTTTGAATGTGGCCATGACAGAACGGGCAATGTTTCGGCAGGATAAATTCACCCTTAGAATGTTTTTCAAGCACCTTGACGATCTTGGGGATCACGTCCCCTGCGCGTTCCAACAAAACCCTGTCCCCTGCGTTGACCCCCAGACGTTTGATCTCATCAAAATTATGCAAGGTGGCCCTTGAAATGGTGACTCCGGCACAAGGAACTGGTTCTAATTCTGCCACCGGTGTGAGGACACCTGTGCGGCCAACCTGTACGGTGATTTCCTTGATGGTGGTGCTGGCCTGATACGCCGGAAACTTGAAAGCCACCGCCCATCGCGGACTTTTAAGGGTGAAACCCAATTGGGCTTGCTGGCTTAGATCGTTGACCTTGACAACGATGCCATCCACATCAAAACTGATGGCTTCACGCTTCAGGCGGTATTCTTCGCAAAAAGCAATGACCTCTTCTATATTACCGCAAAGACGATTATAGCTATTGATAACAAAACCGAATTGGCGCGCCTGTTCCAAGAATTCCCATTGTGTCAATGGAACATTGGTCTTGGCCAACAGGCCCGGGGAATGAACAAAAAACCGCAAGCGCCGCTGGGCGGTCAGGCGCGCATCCAATAATTTTAAAGCTCCAGCCGCGGCATTACGCGGGTTAGCAAACACCCCATCGCCATTGGCTTTGCGCTGTTGGTTCAGGGCGTTGAAGTCCTTTTTATCCATGTACACTTCTCCACGGACCTCGAGTAAATCAGGGACTTGTCCCTTGAGATTGAGCGGTATGTCCCTGATCGTTTTAGCATTGTGGGTGACATCCTCGCCAGTTTCCCCATCGCCGCGGGTGGCAGCCAAGGCAAGTTGCCCCTTGCGGTAGGTCAAAGAACAGCTAAGGCCATCAATCTTTAATTCCGCGACCATGGCAGGCTTGAGGCCATTTAACCCCTTGACCACGCGTTCATACCACGCTTTAAGTTCATCCAGCGAATAAGTATTATCTAAAGAAAGCATGGCCAGGGAGTGCCTGACCGTCGGTAAATTCCCCTGCACCTTGGCCCCCACGCGCTGGGTGGGAGAAACCGGAGACCTCAATTGCGGAAAAGCCTCTTCCAGATCCATGAGCCTTTTAAGCAAACAGTCATATTCCTCATCCGAGATAAGAGGATCATCGAGCACATAATACCGTTCATTATGTCTCTCAATTTCCTCACTCAAAACCCGAATCTCTTTTTTAGCCTGTGCCTGGTTCATATAATATGTAAGACATGTATTCACCACCTATTCCCTATTTATTCCCTCCCCCCTGTGGGGAGGGTTAGGGAGGGGGGATCACGTCGTCTTTCTGACCACCACTCTTAATGTGAAACACTAAAATCCTTAAATTCACCTCTAAACCCCAACCACTCAACCTGCTTCTCCCGAATAAAGCCGCCAAATTGCGCATGCAAACGGGCCAAGACCTTTTCAATATCTTCACGAGGACCTTCAATGAGGACCTCCACCCTGCCATCAGAGAGATTTTTGACCCATCCCGTCAATGAAAGATGCTGGGCAAAGGAAAGACAAGTATAGCGGAAACCAACACCTTGAACGGTGCCGGAAAAGAAAATATGGGCTCGAACCATAAAATTTTCCCCTCTTTAGTTCAAAGAGGGGTTAGTGGAGTTAAAAGTCGGGAAG
>CAZKUL010000065.1:0-14957 GCA_964555945.1 uncultured Planctomycetales bacterium | reverse complement strand
GGTTTTACTCAATTACCTATTGGTGTTAATTTTGAGGTTACACCACATGTGAACAACGCAGGACTGATTACATTGGACTTGCATCCGCAAATCTCGGCGATTCTTCCGGGGACTTCGGGCTTCGTTACGGTCAACGGCAATCAATTGCCGGTAACGAGCAATCAGGAAGCTGAGACCAATGTGATGGTGGAAGACGGCAAAACTTTAGTCATCGGTGGTTTGATCACGGAACAGATGCTTGTCCAAACGACAAAACTCCCCGTGTTAGGAGATATCCCCTGGTTGGGGAATCTTCTGTTTAAAAACACCAACACGACAAAGAACAAAAAGGAAGTACTTATCTTTTTGACCCCGCACATCATCACCGTTGGCAATACTGCTTCCTGAAATGTAACTCAATAGTTTTTCATCCTGCTGTCCCTATCAATTTAAAAACATGTAGCCCCGCCTTTCCGCCGCCGCAATCAATCTGCGGGGTAAACAAGCGGCCCCGCATACTGCGGAACAGGCGTGGTACTAAAAGGAGAAAGAAACTGTGGCTAAAGAAATTCTTATTCAAGTCGCCCAAGATGAGAGGCGTGTGGCCGTGCTGGTGGATGGTAAGCTGGATGATTTTTATATTGAGCTTGACCGGCACCAGTCCATGCTTGGCAACATCTACAAAGGCAAGGTGGAGTCCATTCTGCCGTCGATTAACGGGGCTTTTGTCAACATCGGTCAGGAAAAAAACGGCTTTTTGTATTTGACCGATGCGGACAATCCTTTTCTCAATGATATTGAGAAAATCGAAGATGAACCGACCGGCCCCCAAAAAATCCTTAACATGATTTTTCCGAAACCCGCGGCAGCCACGGCAGTCACGGCCATCGCGGCCCCCCAGGGGCAACCTCCTGCCAGCCGTCACCCTCCTCAAAAGGAAAAGAATGAATTGCCCTTAAAGAAAGACCAGGAAATCTTGGTGCAGGTCGTCAAAGACCCTTTTGGCACCAAGGGGGCGCGTCTGACCACGCACGTCAGTTTGGCCGGGCGCTTTGTGGTGTATATGCCCGTCGATAAACACAGCGGTATTTCCAAAAAGATCGAAAAGCCTGAAGAACGCCAGCGCTTGAGGGACATCCTGAGGACATTCACTTTTGCCAAAAGCGGCGGCTTTATCATCCGTACAGCCTCGATGGAACAGGGTGAAAAAGAGATTTTCCGTGATTCCAAGTTCCTGGTCAATAAATGGCTGGAAATCCGTGAATTGTCCAAGAAAAAGCAACCTCCGGCGCTTATTTATGAAGAAGGTTCCTTGATCTGGAAGGTCATCCGCGACTTGCTCAAGGACGATGTGCAGCACGTGATCATCGATTCCAAGGATGAATTTGTCAAAATGCGCAAGTTCGCCCAGAACCTCATCGGCCCCGAGGTCATGGATAAAATCCATTATCACCCGGGACCCCAGACCCTTTTTGAGGCCAAAAATGTGGCTCGAGAACTGGATAAAATTTATGAGCCCAAGGTGTACCTTAAATCCGGGGCGTATGTGGTCATCGAGCCGACAGAGGGTGTGACTGTCGTTGATGTTAACAGCGGCCGCTTTAAGGGCAAGGGAACGCCTGAGGACGCTGCTTTTGCCGTTAATATGGAAGCTGCCCCTGAGATTGCCCGGCAGCTGCGTTTACGGGATTTGGGGGGCATTATCGTCATTGATTTTATCGATATGAACCGCGAAGAACATAAACGCAAGGTGCTCAATGCCCTGCGCGAAGGATTGGTCAAGGACCATGCCAAGACCGAGGTCAACCGCATCTCCCAGTTAGGTCTGGTCGAAATGACCCGGGCGCGCACAGGCAAGACCATCGAATCCCTGGAGTTCCATAGCTGTCCTTATTGCGAAGGACGGGGGAAGGTTAAAATTAATTGAGTGGTTAAGTGGTAGAGATGTAAAAAGGTATAGTGTTTAGCAACACATCGGGTCCTGTCCTCGGGAATCCCCATGGCGTCCTCGGGTTTAAAAGCACCCTCCGGGCGCCATGGGCGATGCCCCTCCCTCGGCCACCCGATGAGACGCAAGGATATCTACGGAATATTAAAAACCATCTTACCACGATACCACTTATCACTTTACCACTAAGGTCCAAGAAACCTTTTGACGAACTACTTTTTCTCTGTATAATATACGTTTTCCAAGGGATTTTATTGAGGAGGCTCTTATGTTTGCAGTTGTTCAGGTAGGTAACAGGCAATTTAAAGTCAGTGAAGGCGATACCATCAATCCTAACCGTTTGGACCATGACAAGGGCCAGACGATCATCCTGGATAAAGTTTTGCTTTATTCCGACGGAAAGAATGTCAAATTAGGCACGCCCTATTTGAAGGATGTCGAGGTCAAGGCCGAGGTCCTTAAGCAAATGCGCGCCCCTAAGGTCATTGCGTACAAGTACCGCAAGCGCAAAGACTCCGCGCGCACCCATGGCCATCGCCAGGATTTGACAACCATTAAAATTGCAAAAATTACTGTTTAATCATTTTTGAATTTTAGGATCCCGGTCTCCCGGCTTTGCTTGAGGGGCCGGGATTCTTAATTTTAAGGAAGACTTATGGCATTCGTTGATCAGGCCCGTATCGAAGTCCAGGCTGGTGATGGTGGCAAGGGTTGCGAAAGCCATTACAGCGATAAGTACACACGTTACCCTATTCCCAATGGAGGCGACGGCGGGCGTGGGGCTAATATCGTCTTTATGGCTGACCGCAATTTGCATACGCTTTTGGATTACCGTTTCAAACAGCACTATGTGGGCGCGCGCGGCGGCCATGCCAGCAGTAATAATAAAACGGGTAAAAGGGGCGAAGACCTTATTTTGCGCGTTCCGGTGGGGACCGTTCTCTGGGATTATGAAACGGACCTCCTCATCCGTGACCTCAACGTCCATGGGGACAGTGTCATTGTGGCCAAAGGCGGTGAAGGCGGCCGCGGCAATAACCATAACCGCACCGTCCTGCCGCCCCATGCGGGTGAAAAGCGCACCATTCGCCTGGAACTGAAGATTATTGCCGATGTCGGTTTGGTGGGTTTTCCCAACGCCGGAAAATCAACGCTCATTTGTGCGGTTTCCAAGGTCAAAAGCAAGATCGCTAATTATCCATTCACGACCAAGGCACCGATTTTGGGCATTGTTAGGGATGAGGAGGATGAAGACAAGAATTTTGTGATGGCGGATCTGCCTGGTCTCATTGAAGGCGCCCATGAAGGCAAGGGCCTGGGCCATCAATTCCTCAAACACGCCGAGCGCACTAAGATCCTGGTCCATGTCATTGACATGTCCGGATCTGAGGGCCGGGACCCTATTGATGACTATAATAAGACATGCGAAGAACTTGATTTGTATAGCGAGGAACTATTGCAGAAGCACCGGATACTGGTTGCCAACAAAATGGATCTCCCGGATGCCAAGAAGAACCTGACCCGGTTCAAACGCAAGGTCACCAAGGACATCATCCCCATTTCCGCCAAGGACAAAGAAGGCCTGGATAAACTTTTGGCAACTATCAGATTATTGCTATAATATTCTTTTTAGGGGATTAAGCATTAAAGAGCAAGCCTTTAACCGACACTCGCAGTTGCTCGCGGGGATGACAATTTAAATATGAGAGTATTAAACAATAAAGGTTTTACAGGGCTGGTGGGGTTGGTTTTGGTTGTTGCGATCATTAGTGTTATAGCGTATTTTATGTTTAAACAGTATTGGGGAAGGCCAACGGGAATGGACAAAAATACGCAAGCCATCGTTAATCAAGCTGGTATGGATACGACGAGCCAGGCCAGTATTTTGGAAAGTGCTAAATCGACCATTAAGACGGCTGAGGATACTGAACAGAACCGGATTTAAGATATGACACGCACATTTCAGAAACCTATTAAACGCATTGTCGTTAAACTCGGCTCCAGCCAGATTGTGGATGGGAAATTCAAGGCGCGCCGGGAGCGGATGCATGCGTTGACCAAGCAAATAAGTCATTTGCATAAAAAATATGGTGTTGAAGTTATTTTAGTTTCTTCCGGGGCCATTGCCACGGGCATGGGGGAGTTAGGCGAGACTAAACGTCCAACCGATTTGGGCGCCCTGCAGGCCCGTGCGGCCATTGGCCAGGCCATTTTAATGCGCAACTACATTGAATCATTCAAGAAAGTCCATTTAAAGTGTGCGCAAGTCTTGCTCAGTTGGGATGATTTTGGGAAGGATACACGTACCTCGAATGTCCGCCACACTCTTGATGCTTTATTGCAAAAAGATATTGTGCCGGTCATCAATGAGAATGATACAACATCTACCGAGGAAATTAAATTTGGAGATAATGATAAGCTCTCCGCACTGGTGGCCAGTCTTTTGCATGCCCATCTCCTGGTCATTCTCTCCGATGTTGATGGGTTGTTAGACTCTAATAAAGAAGTATATAGAGAGGTCAAGGATATCACGCCTGAAATCATCACAGTATCCTCAGGCACGTCGAATGCCCACCTCGCCCGGGGCGGGATGAAGACTAAAATCGATGCCGTACAAATGGCCCGTCAGGCGCATATTCCTTGTATTATCGCCGGGGGTAACGTGCAGAATGTGTTGATAAGAATAATTTCCGGCGAACCTGTGGGGACGTATTTTAAAGTATGAGCTTATCCGCGAACATTTTAAAAATAGCCAGGGCGGCCAGAAAATCTTCCTATCACATGGCCACGGTCAGCACGCGTGAGAAAAACCGTGCATTGAGGCAGATGGCGGTAGCCTTGATGGCCCGGCAGTCCTATCTTATTAAGGAAAATGCCAAAGATTTGTTGGCCGCCTCAAAGGCCAATTATTCTAAAGCCCTTATTGATCGCCTGACCCTTGATCCAAAACGCATTGCCGACATGAGTCAGGCTTTGCGTGAAACAGCCAAACTTAAGGATCCTGTCGGGCAATTGCTGGAAACAATCCACCGGCCCAACGGCCTGCTCATCAAGAAAATTCGCGTGCCTTTAGGTGTCGTTGGGATCATCTATGAATCCAGGCCCAATGTCACGGCGGATTGCGCCGCGCTGTGCCTGAAATCGGGCAATGCGGCCATCCTTAAAGGCGGCAAGGAAGCGATCTTTTCCAATAAGGCCATATTTCAGATTTTAAAAGGTTGCCTGAAAAAGACAAAAATTTTCCCGGATGCCTTGCAATTAATTGAATCAACCGATCGGCAGGCCGTACACGAACTTTTGAAACTGGATGAATATCTGGATGTGATTGTCCCCAGGGGCGGCGAAGAATTGATCCGTTTTGTGGCTGACCATTCGCGCATCCCCGTGATTAAACATTTTAAAGGTATTTGTCATGTGTATGTCCATGCGCAAGCTGATCTTGCTATGGCGCATAAGATCATCATGAACGCCAAGACCCAAAAGCCAGGAGTTTGCAATGCCATGGAGACCTTATTGGTTGACCGCGCTGTGGCCCGGAAATTCTTGCCAGGGATGATTGCCGATTTGCAAAAGGCGGGCTGTGAAATCCGGGGAGACGAGGTTACCCGGGCCATGGTGAAGAATGGCATTAAAAAGGCGACGGAGGATGATTGGCGCACGGAATATTTGGACTTGATCCTCTCGGTGGGGGTGGTTGAGAATATCCATCAAGCCATTGACCATATTAACACCTACGGCTCGCATCATTCGGATACCATTGTGACCAAGGATAAGAACAAAGCGCAGGCATTTCTGGATGCGGTTGATTCGGCCTGCGTGTACGTGAATGCGTCCACCCGTTTTACTGACGGGTTTGAATTCGGCTTCGGGGCTGAGGTGGGTATCAGCACGGATAAATTACATGTGCGCGGTCCCATGGCCTTGGAGGGATTGACCAGTTATAAATATGAAATTTATGGAAGCGGGCAGATCCGTGCGTAGAATTGGCATCCTCGGCGGGAGCTTTGATCCGATCCACTTTGGCCATCTGCTTATGGCGCAAAGCGCGGTGGAGGCCTTGAAGCTTGAGGCGGTGTTCTTTGTCCCGGCTTTTTGTTCGCCTTTTAAAGTCGGTCATCCTCTGCCTGATGCTTCCAAACGCTTAGTGATGGTCAAAGAAGCCATTAAAGGCAATAGGGCCTTTAAAGTGTATGAGGGTGAATTGCGTCGGGGGCAGATTTCTTATACGGTCGATACCTTGAAAGAACTCAAGGTAAAGTTCCCGCAGTCCAAGTTTTATTTATTGATGGGAGCGGATAATTTAAGGACCTTCCATCGCTGGCAGGACCCGCAGGGAATCTTAAGACTGGCGAGTCTTGTCATTTTAAACCGTCCTGGATTTGATAAGAATTATCCCAAGCGCTGGCCTTATGTTAAAATTAACATGCCGGCCGTGGATATTTCTTCCAGTGATATCCGCCAGCGCTTAAAGAACAGGAAATCCATCTGGTATTTGACGCCCAAGGCCGTTATCCGGTATATTAATCGTTATAGATTATACAAATAGTAGGGGCCGACCTTGTGTGGTCTCCATTCCGACCACTCCTGATGGTCGTCGGCCCGAAATAAAGGAGCGTTATGGGCGATATCAGATCTCAAATCAAATTTGGCACTGACGGCTGGCGCGCCGTCATCTCTGATACCTTTACCTTTGAGAATGTCCGTATCGTGGCCCAGGCTGTGGCTGATTGGGTCAATAAGAATAATCCGCAGTTTGTCCTGAAATCCGCTTCGGTGGGGTATGACAACCGTTTTCTTTCGGCAGAATATGCAGAGGTTTTTGCTGAGGTCTTTGCGGCCAATGGCATCAAGGCCTATCTTTCGGACACCTCCATACCGACGCCCGCGTTAAGCTTTGGTGTCGTGGGCCTCAAGAATGTCTGCGGCATTATGATCACCGCCTCGCATAATCCTGCCAAATTTAACGGCATTAAAATCAAAACTGCGCAGGGTGGCGCTGCTTCTAAAGATATTACCAATACCGTTGAGGGTTATTTGGGTCAAACACCAGTCAACCGCTTGCTCCTGGATGAGGCCAGTTCCCAGGGCCTCATTGTGGTGCATGATTTTAAGAAGGCCTACGTCAAATTTATCCGCGGTTACCTTAACCTGAAGAAAATGAAGTCAGCCAAATTTAAAGTCCTGGCGGATATTATGCATGGCAGCGGCCGGGATTTGATGCTCCATATCTTAAAGGGGACAGATATCAAAATGACCCTGATGCGCGAGGACGTCAATCCTTCTTTCGACGGCAGCAAGCCGGAGCCTATTCCTGAATGCCTGAAGGTCATGATGCATCGCATGAAAACAGAAAAGTTTGATTTTGGCCACGTGCTTGATGGTGATGCGGACCGCATAGCCGCGGTCATGCCCGGTGGGGAATTTGTTTCTCCTCAGAAGATCTTAGGTCTTTTGATTTTGCATCTGGTGCGCAACCGCCGCATCGAGGGCGGCATTGTCAAGACGCTGTGCGGAACGACAATGCTGGACCATATCGCCCGCAAACTTGACCGTAAACTTTATGAAACGCCTGTGGGTTTTAAATACATTTCGGACCTGATGGTCTCTGAAAAGATTGTCGCCGGAGGAGAAGAAGCAGGGGGCATGGGCCTGCCTAATTATATCCCTGAGCGTGACGGCACCCTGTCTGGCCTTTTGCTTCTTGAAATGATGGTTTACAACAAAAGGAATTTCAAGCAGTTGGTTGATGACATGGAGCGTGAGTTTGGGCGCTACTACTATTCGCGCCTGGATTATACGATGGATGCCAAAAAAGTCGACGTCGTTAAATTAAAGGCCATCGGATCCGTATTAGGCAAGAAGGTTGTCGAGGTCAAGGATTTTGACGGTGTCAAGCTCATCTGTGAGAATGAAGACTGGCTGATGTTCCGTGTCTCCGGCACCGAGCCATTGGTGCGTATTTACGCGGAAGCTAAAAGTGCCAAGAGATCCAAAGATTTGATCGACTTCGGCCGTCAACGTGTAGACCCCTAATAATGATCTATTATTTTGTCTATTTCGTAACCAAGGTCATCAGCTGGATTTATTTCCCCTTTACTGCGTATCAGACCCCCCGCATCCCGCGCCAGGGCGCTTTTATTTTAGCGAGCAACCACGTCAGTAATCTGGACCCCGTACTGTTAGGGATATCTTCGGTCAGGCGTCTGGATTTCATGGCCAAGATAGAACTTTTTAAAGGCGTATTAGGCTTTGTTCTGACCCGTTTAGGCGCTTTTCCCGTCAGAAGAGGCGAGGCAGATTTTGGGGCCATGAGAGAGGCGCTCAGGCGCTTAAAAGAGGGCCATGTCATTTTGATCTTTGTGGAAGGCACCCGTCGTATCGGCAATGAACCTTCCAAAGCCCAGGCGGGTGTGGGTTTTCTGGCCATGAAATCCAAGGTCCCGATCGTTCCTGTCTATGTGCAGGGGACAAACAAGGTCATGGCTCCGGGTACCAAGTTTTTAAAAAGAGGCCCTGTTTCTGCCATTTACGGAGAGCCTTTTTTCGTCAACGATGCCTCCAGCTATGAAGAAGCCTCCCAACGCATTTTAGATAAGATTTACGCCCTTGTCTGAGTGGCGGTATATAAATACACGTGTTATACTTTCCATAATATGATTAGTTATAAATCTTGGCGAAGCCAGTTTTTTCGGCCGAAGCTGTCCCTTTTTGTCTTATTTGCATTTTTGGCTAATAGCCTTGGTCCTGTGCCTCAAGTTCAGGCTGGCGAATTATTCTTGCCCACGCCTGGTGTTCGTATTAACCTGAGTCCTGAATATAATCCTCCCATACTAAAAGGCATCAAGCTCCACCGAGATAATCCATTTAGATTCGATTTTATATTAGACAAAGGTGATCGGGTAATGCCAACCCGGGGAAACCACCCCAACGACGACCAAGAAATACGCAAGGAATCGATCAAATTAATAAAATATTTCTTGGCCACCCTCACCATCCCCGAGCAAGATCTTTGGGTCAATCTTTCTCCTTATGAAAAAAACCGTATTGTCCCTCCATCTTTTGGGCAAACCGAAATGGGCCGGGACCTTCTGGCTGAAGATTATATGCTCAAGCAAATCACGGCCAGCTTGATTTACCCGGAGGGAGAAACAGGCAAGAAATTCTGGAAGCGTATCTATGCAGAGGCGTCCGAAAAATTCGGCACCACCAATATTCCTGTAAACACTTTTAATAAAGTCTGGATTGTCCCCGAAAAAGCCGTGGTGTATGAGAATGCCAAGGCGGGTACGGCGTATGTGGTAGAATCAAGATTAAAGGTCATGTTGGAAGAAGATTATTTGGCGCTCAGTCATTCTGAGCCCTTCGCTTCGCTCGATGGCAGGCTCCGCGAAGAATCTAAAGGAGTCTTGAGATCCTTCGTCGCAAAAAGCGCTCCTCAGGATGACAAAGTAGAATTGGTGTCAGTCCCTGATATTCTCCGTGAGATCGTCATTCCGGAACTAAACAAAGAGGTCAACCAGGACAAAAACTTCGCCCAATTGCGCCAAGTCTACAATTCCTTGATCCTTGCGACCTGGTACAAAAGAAAAATCAAAGACAGCATCCTGGCCGAAGTGTATGAGAATAAAATGAAAATTAAAGGTACAGAATATACCCAAAGCATATTAACCCAACGCCAACCTGGGGACATGTACCCGAAGGGTACGTGTCCTCAAGCAGGTTGCCAAGCAAGTAAACCGTTGAATCTGAAAGCATCCCAGGTAAATCACCAAATGCCAAACGATGTCGAACTCATCTACCAACGCTATCTTCAAGCCTTCAAAAAGGGCGCGTATAATTATATCAAAGAAGAGTATGAGCCACTAACCCAGGAAACAGTGCCAAGAAAATATTTTTCCGGCGGTACTAATTTTAACAATGCCGCCATGGCCGTTTTTAAGGAAGTGTCTGTTTTTCCGCAAAGCAACCAGGGCAGCAACCTGGCCATGGTCTCCATGCAAGCCAATCCTTTGCCGGGTATGGCCATGTCCCCAAGGAAAAGCAAGAATCAATTCGAGGATTTACTTCCTGATGATTCCGATCCTGTTAAACGCATTGTCAGTGAACTCAATGAACGCTACAAGAGAAATGTCCACGCTGAAACTGGAAGTAAGAACGCAGAATCCAGGATTGATGATGGCATTTTAGACAGATTTATTGCCGCCATGCACAAATTTGATAATCCATTGTTTGAGAATCAATCAACGAATTATTACTATCAATTATTACTAAACGCTGTCAAGAAAAGGCGACCTACCAGCTGGACTGTTTGGGTGCATAGTCAAGTGGCGGGTGATGAGATACGCCGCAATATTGCTTTAAATCAACGCCATGCCGTCAGACCGGGACGTTTGAAATTGCCTGCGGAAATTGCTTTGGATGGCCAGTTGGAGGGCAAGGATATTTATTTGAAACTTGCGGGATATCGTGATCCTCATACGGTGGATTACCAATATTTTGTTCGAGGTGAAACGGTGCCCAAAAGGACCGTCCAATTTACCTGGGATGAAGAAACTTATTCCTGGGTCTTTCACTTTAATTCCAATGTCCTTGTACAATCGAGATTCTTGCTACAGCAGGGCTATCGTGATTTTTTAGATATTTTTGGGGCGATCCGTTCCGTTGGTACAGGCTCTGAGGCTCTCATATGGGATATCCTGGGAGCCCCCATAGAACAAATAAGTTTTCCCAAACATCAGAATTCTGTTTCAGGCCAGGCATTTATTTTAAGGTCCCCAAGAGTCATGGCCTTTGCCGCTGATGCGGCCATGATGCCTCCAGAAATTAAACAGAAACTTGCAAGATTGTTTAAAATAGAGAGTCGCATGGTATATTCTTCACAAGGGCTTCTGATTGATAGGGAAGTTCTTAAACACATACTGCCGCAAGGGACAAGGGATGAGGTTTTTGCCTATGACGATTTTGTCATCAGGATAGGTCTTGAGCCCAGGGATCAGAAACGGCAGATACGGATATTGATTGATTTTAATCGATTAAACAGCTTTGACGGTATCGGTCCGGCTGTCAGGAAGCATGGAGTCATTCAAATTAATTCTGTTACACATGCCTATATTATTCTCGATAGAATAGACGGTGGAACAATCAATGATTATCAAGAGAGTTTTTCACAGCGGGGGAAAGTGCGCGCTTTAAATTTGATGAGAACTTTATTGAAGCATAGAATATTTATTGGAGACCACATTAAAGGAATCTCTATCAGAGTAGGAAAGAGGATCATAGATGGAACCTTTGGGGCCTGGGTTGTAGATGGCGAAGGTGCTGTTGTTCGCAAAGATTTAACATGGAAAGTATTGGCTCAACGGTATGTTTATGCTATCGAAACAGCGCAAAAGAGTGGACGATGGCCCTCTAAAGGACTCGGACTTGAAATTTTAGATTTTTTTAAGCATGAGGCGGCTAATCGGGCCATGTCGTCAACAGGTGGTATCGACTTAACCTCTGACAGAGCCCTGTCAGTTCAAAATAACGGCCAAAGGATTCGATTTCATATTGACCCAGCGCAGCTGGCGCAATTGCAAAATACGCCTGGCTTTGTTCCCGTGATTATCAATATAGAACCGATAAAGGATTTGCGGCGGTTTTTAGGGGTGCAGGAAGGATGGCGCGCGGGTGCGCCGTCGATTTGATTTTCACACACATAAGATTTTTATTGACAATTGAAAAGTTTTTGGCATAATGTCCACACTTTACGACGTAGGTCTCGTAAAGAATTCCTGTAAAGAGAGAAGGTTTTAAATCCATGAGTGTAGAAGAAAAATCATTAATGGAAGAGTTGTACGCCAGTACCTTAAAGGATATTAAGGAAGGCGAAGTATCTAAAGGGACCATTGCCGCGATCACCGCTAAGGAGGTCATCGTTGACATTGGTTTTAAGTCTGAGGGTTTTGTTCCCATCGAGGAATTCCGCAACCCTTCTGAATTAGCCGTCGGCCAGTCTATCGAGGTATTGATTGAGAATATCGAGGATGATAATGGCCGTTTGATCCTCTCCTATGCCAAGGCTGAGAGGCTCAAAGGTTGGCAGAAGCTTTCTGACGATATTAATGAAGGCGATGTCCTTGAAGGCCGTGTGATGCGCGCTGTCAAGGGCGGTTATATAGTCGATGTTTTTGGTATTGAAGCCTTTTTGCCTATGTCATTGTCAGCCTTCAAAGGGTTATCCAACCACGACATTACCACCCACAATTACAAATTTGTCGTCGCCAAGATGAACAAGCAGCGCCGTAACCTGATCCTTTCCCGCCGTGAAATGGTGCAGAAGGAAAGGGAAGAAGTGCGCGAAAAGCTTTGGGCTGAACTTAAAAAGGGCCAAAAGCGCCGCGGTAGTGTTAAAGGTATCACTGATTTTGGTGCCTTTATCGACTTAGGCGGGGTTGATGGTCTTTTGCATATCACCGATATGAGCTGGAGCCGCATCAATCATCCCTCTGAGATCGTTGCCGTCGGGCAAAAGCTTGAAGTCTTGATCCTGGATTTTGATAAGGACAATTCTAAAGTCTCTTTAGGTCTCAAGCAAATTACCTCTAACCCTTGGGATGAGTCGGTCGCTAAATTCCCTCCGGGTGCGCGGATTAAGGGTAAGATCGTTAATATCATGCCTTATGGTGTTTTTGTCGAGATTGACAAGGGCATTGAAGGGCTTTTGCATTCCTCAGAAATCACCTGGCAGAAGAAAATGGTCAATCCCCAGGAAATGTTCAAATTAGGGGATGTCATTGAAGTCCAGGTGATCAATGTGGACAAGGATGCCAAGCGTATTTCCTTGAGTATGAAACAATTGGAAGAAAATCCTTGGAGTTCTGCGGCATCCAAATTCACCGTCGGTGCGACGGCCAAGGGCGTTGTCCGTGGATTTACGGATTATGGTGCTTTTGTGGAATTGGACAATGGTCTGGAAGGCATGATCCATGTCTCTGACATGTCCTGGACCAAAAAGATCAACCATCCCCAGGAAGTGGTGCAAAAAGGACAGGAAGTTCAGGTCCAGGTCCTGGCCGTGGAAGCTGAAGCCCGCAAGATCACCTTGGGACTGAAGCAATTACAGGCCAATCCTTGGAATGCCATTGCCGATAAGTTCGCTGTTGGATCAGTGGTCGATTCTACAGTCATCATGAATTCCAACTTCGGAGTTTTCGTGAAATTGGAAGATGATATTGAGGCATTGGTTTATTCTTCAGAAATCGATAAGACCCAGGCTGCGGCACTTAAGGCCGGGGACAAGCTCCAAGTCAAAATCATTAAAGTTGATGTCGAAGGCATGAAAATCGGCGTCAGCGCTAGATTATAAAAAAGTAGTGAGGCACGACTTTCTTTTTAGAGAAAGTCGTGCCTCACTACTTTTTCCTCTCATGACTACACCCCAAGATTCCCTCAAAAAACTTCTTCGCGGTACAACCGAAATTATCAGCGCTTCGGATCTTGAAACAAAGTTAAAAGAAGGCCGGCCTTTGGTCATCAAGGCGGGTTTTGATCCTACGGCCCCGGACATTCATTTAGGACATACGGTCTTGCTGCGCAAGATGAAACAGTTTCAGGATTTAGGGCACGCGGTTGTTTTTCTTATTGGGGATTTTACGGCCCAGGTGGGAGATCCGACGGGGCGCAATGAACTGCGTAAGAAAATGTCGATGGTAGACATTGAAAAGAATACCAGCACCTACAAGTCCCAAGTCTTTAAAATACTTGACCCTCAAAAAACACAAATCGCTTTTAACAGCCATTGGCTCAATAAATTGACCCCGCAAGATTTTTTGGAACTATCAGCTCGTTCAACAGTTGCCCAGATGTTAGCACGCAATGATTTCAAAAAGCGCTTTGAAAGCGGTCGAGAGATTAGCCTGCTTGAATTCCTTTATCCTCTTTTACAGGGTTATGATTCAGTCCACCTAAACGCCGACGTAGAGATAGGGGGTATTGACCAAAAATTTAACTTACTCATGGGGCGCCAGCTTCAAGAGGCTTACGGCCAAAAGCCCCAAGTGGTCATGATGACACCTTTATTGGAAGGCACTGATGGCGTCAATAAAATGAGCAAGTCCTTGGGTAATACCATCGGCATCAATGATGAGCCTAATGAGATTTTTGGCAAGGTGATGTCCATTAGCGATGAACTCATGCTGAGGTACTATGAAATTCTGACAGATGCTGATGTGGAAGTGGTCAAGAAAATACATCCCAAAGAAGCCAAATTACAGCTGGCGCAAATGATCGTGGAAATGTTTCATCCGGCAAGCGAAGGAAGTAGGACGCGTTTGCATTTTGAAAATACATTCAGCCAGCATCAAATCCCGAAGGATGTTCCTGAATTTAAAATTAAATCAGGAGACAAACTCGTTGATATTTTAGTGGTTACGCACATGGCAGCATCCAAGAATGAGGGACGCCGGTTGATTAAGGAAAAGGCAGTTTCCCATGAAGGGAATCTGGTTGGCGACGAGAATTGGCCTTTGGCGCCTGGTGTTTTAAAAATCGGCAAACGACGGTTTTTAAGACTCACATAAACATAAAGAATATTCTTGACAATATTTTGGTCAGCGGATATACTCGTGGTTCATTATTTTCGCCTTTGGGCGAACCGCTGCAGGCGGCCAGATACTCCGCCCCTGTAGCTCAGTTGGTAGAGCACGTCCTTGGTAAGGACGAGGCCAGCGGTTCAAAACCGCTCGGGGGCTTCTTTTAACATCAAATCTTCTGTGACTCCGTTGATACCAGCGGGGGAGCGCAAGAACCGGAAACAAATATGCGCGAGACAATTCATTTTCAATGCACTGAGTGCAATCGTATCAATTACAACAGCACCAAAGATAAAAAACAAAATCCAGACCGTTTGGAATTAAAGAAATTTTGCGCTTTTTGTCGTAAACGCACGCCGCACAAAGAGACAAAGAAGTAGCGCATTTTAAAAACCTGTAACGTCTTAGGCCTGTAGCTCCAATTGGTAGAGCGACGGTCTCCAAAACCGTGCGTTGCA
>CAZKUL010000064.1:0-15246 GCA_964555945.1 uncultured Planctomycetales bacterium | reverse complement strand
TATCGCAACGCCAGCTATAATTGGCCATGGATTATCACGGACCTGTTTATCCAATGATTCCAACGCTTTGCTTGCTTGTTCTTGACCTTGTTTAAGCATTTTTTGGGCATCCCCAGCTATCTCCTTGGACTTTTCTTCACCCTGGTGAACAGCTGATCTTGCAAACTCACTGGCTTTGTCCGCGGTGGTTTGTCCCTGTCCTTGTCTGCTGTTGTAATCGTTTGGCATTTGCGGCTCCTTTTTATTAGTGAACTGATTTATTTATGAGATCTTTCAGCTTGGTCTTCTTTGCTGAAGCGGCTTACCTAAATCCAATTTCTTACCTCTGGGGTGTAACTATAACAATACTGACATGAAGTTTGGGTGAATATAGTGTTAGCTTTGAACTTTTCTTCTGAAGGTTGGATGAACTTGGGGTAACATACAAACAAAAGTGGGAATACCTACGATAAGGTCAATGTAAAAGCTCATCGGGGAAGATGCACATGATGAAATTAAGGAGATAAAAAATACCGGTTTCCATTAGGAAGAAGACTTCAATTTCGATCCGACCATTTCAACGATGGGGGCAACCAGGCCAGCAACAAGGCCGGCGCTTCCTCTCTTTAAGATCCTTTCTTACCCTCTCGATATGGCCATTTCTGGTCTCCTGCTTCTTGACGGATATAACCCAACAAATCCACTCATTGCGCGCAAGCGGCGTAATGTCTTCCCATACTTCTCTTGCCGCAGAGTCAAAAGCAAGGGCTTTTCGCAAATCCGCCGGCAAATTATGCACCGTTCCGCTGGAGATTTCTTTTTTGGTCATAAATTTTCAACTTTTTTTCACCAAGCCCTAGAAAGCCACTTCGCAACTCCCCTGTTCCACTCACATAGCTGCAAAGGAACGCTCTACGGCTTTAGGGTCTTTGGACCACGACCCTCCTATCTCCACGGAGAAAGGATCAGGGAAAATATCTTCGTTCCCTGCCTCAATGCCTTTGATGATATTTTCTGCAGCAACCTCAGAGCTTGTTTTAGAGAAATTAAAATCACGGGCCATGTCCGTATCAATGGGGCCTGGAAAAACCGTGTGGACACTGATCTTCTTGTTTTTTAACTCTGCCCGCAGGGCTTGGGATGCAGAAAAAATTGCGGCCTTGGAAGCAGAATAACCTGCAGCTTGGTACATGCTGGCCAAACCAACCACAGAACTTAGGTTAGCAATTGCACCAGGGCCATTCTTTTCGATCACCGGCTCAAAAGCACGAATCATATTTAACGTGCCGAAATAGTTGACCTGCATATCACGCATTATATCCTGCTCAGTGGCTGTTAAGACCGACCCCGCCGACAAGGCGCCTGCATTATTGATAAGCACATTAACATCCTGGGCATGGGCCAATGCCTGTTTAATTTGCTGGCTGGACGTAATGTCTAATTCGATAGAAACAACCCTTGCATCCTTCCAGGCCAATTGATCAATCTTTCGCGCAGCGGCATAGACTTTTTTGACCTTCCTCTTTAGAAGGCCGTCAACAATCGCTTTCCCGATACCACGGTTGGTACCGCTGACAAAAATCACTTGATCTTCAAGTTTCATATTCAGCTCCTTTCTTTTCTTAAACAGACGACTTTAAAGTATTTTTATTTAATCAACCCCTCATCTTGCATAGTTTTTGTAACGGAAGGCCTGGTCAGCTGTCGCTTGAGATAAGCACCAATATTCTTATACGGGCTTAAATCAATCTGCAGCATAGGGCACCAATTTAAGACTGTCACCAGATAGGCATCAACGGCAGAAAAAGCATCACCGAAAACATATTCTTTCGAATCCAATTTTCCGTCTACCCATTGAAGACGCTTAGCCACCTTCTCTTTAATGGCACGAACCACCTCCGGTGGGCCCTCCTTATAACCAAACAAGGAGCCAATGCCCTTATGCAATTCGGTGGAAATAAAAGCCAACCACTCTAAAAATTGATACTGGTCGCCTTTGACAGCGCCCTTGGAATCGCTAAGGTAAGACAAGATCGCAATATTTTCAGTCAGCGTATAACCGTTCTCCAAAGTCAAAGCGGGTACATACCCTTTGGGATTGATTGTGTAAAAATCCTCTCCCAGGGATGTCTTGTGAGTCCTCAGATCAACAGATTGTATTGTATGAGGCATATTCCATTCATTCAACAGAATGTGTGATGCCATGGAACAAGCAGCGGGCGAATAGTAAAGTTTCATAATCATCTCCTTTGTTATTTTATTACTCTCTTTGATTTTTCTCTAAATAATTCTATAGGACCCATTAAAGTAATTTGTCATCCATTCCCTCAAAATGACGTGCATCCATTTTTATCCCTCCTTGATGGCAGGTACTACTCGGGTGCCAAGAAGTTCAATCCCTTGCATATGTTTCTCATGAGGCAATTCGGCAACGTCCATTTGAAAACTAATCCGGGAGATCCCTCCCAGGGCTTTGCTGTGTTCATTGATCTTTTCAACTATTTCTTCGGGATTCCCCACCAGTAGTGCGCCATGACGACTTCGTTGAGCGTCGAAATGGGCACGGGTCACCGGAGGCCATCCGCGTTCCTTGCCGATTTCAGTAAATGAACGGGCATAGCCTGGAAAAAAATCATCAATGGCTTTCTGCGTCGTATCTGCAACGTAACCTAAGGCATGAACACCCACTTTAAGTTGCTCAGGCAAGTGACCTGCACGCCTACCACTTTCCCTGTAAAGATCAACAAGTGGACGGAACCGTCGTGTCTCTCCACCAATAATGGCGATCATGAGTGGAAGTCCGAGTTTGCCCGCACGGGCAAATGATTCAGGTGTCCCTCCCACACCCAGCCAAATCGGCAACGGATTCTGTAAAGGTCTCGGGTAGACACCTTGGCCCTTAAGTTCGGCACGGTGTTTGCCAGACCAATAGACATGTTCGTTTTCACGGATATTAAGAAGTAGGTCGAGTTTTTCTGTAAAAAGCGAATCATAGTCCTCAAGCTGCAGTCCAAACAACGGGAAAGCCTCGATAAACGAACCACGTCCAACGATCATCTCCGCACGACCCTGGGAAAGAAGATCGAGAGTAGCGAAGCTCTGAAACACACGCACCGGATCCGCCGCGCTTAGAACAGTAACGGCACTCGTCAGACGAATACGGCGCGTCCGCGCCGCCGCGGCTGCGAGAATAACGGCCGGAGCGGAATCAAGAAAATCCTGACGATGATGTTCTCCGACTCCGAAAACATCCAACCCGACACGCTCGGCATGTTCGATGCGTTCAATCAATTGAGGCAGGCTATTTGACGCGGCCGCAAAGCTATCAACGCCAATCTGTATTTTGTCTGCTATGGAGCTAATCATCCTTGCCCTTCCTTCTTTTTTTAAGTTCTGATAAATATACCGACCAGACGGTATACTAATTAGACAAAAAAATTTCTACTTTTGAAACAGGGATTCAACGTATTTTTTAAAATGTTTAATGCTCTCAATAGCCAGATGATGATCCTGATAAGTTTTAACTAAAATTAAAGACCCTTGTAAAATGGCAACGAAATGCTTGGCCAAACTTAACGGATCAAACGAAGCCTTCGGAGCATATTGGGCCTTGGCCGCTTTGAGGTCTTCAGCCAAGTCTTCTGCCATATGGTTAAAATATTCCTGGCAAATCCGACGGATCTCCGGATGGGTGTCAGACATCTCCTGGGCAAGCATCCCTTTAAGACAGCCCTTCGTTATCTCTGTATTTTTGCTCATTTCAATGGCCATATCGATCTGGCCATAAACTCTCTTTAAGGGGTCAGAACCATAAAGCTCTTCCTTGGTTTTCTGATGGCTCGTGCACTTTCTTGTCAGAAGAGCTTTGGCCAGGTCTTCCTTGCTCTTAAAATAGTGGAAGAAACTTCCCTTAGTCAATCCCGCTTTTGCGCAGATTTCATCAAGAGCAGTTGCCTCATAGCCTTGGGTTAGCATCAAATCATTGGCTACATTGAGGAAGGTCTCTTTAGTTGTTGAATGTTCTTGTGCTTTTCTCATATTATTATACCAACCAGTTGGTCTAAGAATAGCCGATTATTTTATACATGTCAAGAAAATCTTAGGAGCGCAACTCCTAATTAAAGGATCAACCCGCATTTTACGGTCAGCAATAACAGGGAACGATTATCATTGCTTGGACCCAGTTAATTCATTAATTATGTTTTCGCCTACTTCCGCCTTAAAATGAAACGCATCCTCGGGAAAATAATATCGGCTCGCCGTATATTGGCCAGTAGAAAAATCTTTTACAGACGGAAAAATTCTTTTTACTTCCTTTTTCCACCAAAGAAATTTTGTGTAAGTCCCCGTGAATTTATATAGCCTCTCTGTCTCCGTGCTTTCTGGATTAAAAAACACAATATATTTAACTTTACGCTCCTCTAACAACTCCTTGATCTTTTGGTAATAGTTTAATCTTTCTTCAGAAAGCACAAAACGTCGAAAATAATAGTGAGCCAAATGGCTGTAGAAAATATCGCAACTCTTATTAAAATAAGGGTCTTCGGTCTTAAATTCTAAATTTTGTCCGTAAATATCATACTTTACAAAATTCTCCTGTACTTGGGGGACAGGCTTATTATCAATAACCTTATAATATTTACATAAAGCGATCAGAGATGATTTGAATACATTCAGGCTTGTTAAATACTCAAAAACGCCATAAAAATGATCCGGCCAATCTTGTAATTCCAAAACAGGAAAAGCTGTTTTATTAAAAACAAAAAAATCTAATCCTATGACTACCAGCTTTTCATTTCTAAGATATTTCTTCAAGAACAAATAAATTTCTTCAGGCAGCGCATTTGAAAAAGCAGCGTTGTAAAAATGGTACCCATGCAGGTTGGTCACGGAAATCCTGTTGATCCTGGAAGAACCCAACAAGACTGCGTCATGCTCGATTTCCAATATTTTCTTGTGTTCCTGACGCTCTGTTGAAAAATAGAGCCCAATCTTATTTTTACCTAGTTCATTAAATGGGTCGACCCACCAGTTAACAAGAGAAATAAAAGCAAAAAATGAAATTACGCTTAAGAAATATACCGCACAATAGTGGCCAAATGTTCTCTCACGCATATAATCCTAGAACTGAAAATAAATAAACTCTGAAACTTTACTTAAAAAACATCCGATCATTACTACGGTTAATATGACCATGCTCGATACCCAAAAGAAATCAGGCCTCCAATAGAGCCATTTCCATCTCAGTGGACTTTTATCCCCCTGATAAATATCCAGTGACGTATTATACCTGCCCATAAATTGCCTTACATTGGGCAGGCAAAAAACGATAAAGAAAGATAAACCCAACAAAGTGATCTCTTCTTTGGAAAAAAAATCCATCATTCCGTAGTGCATCCCCCATTGGCCCAACTTATTGCCTAGTCCTGAGAATTTATTTAAAATTACGCGGTAATTGTCCCAAAGAAGAAATCCATCCATCCCTGCCATCGCCTTAAGCATATTTACTGCAGTATTCCAATTCTCCGCACGGAAGAAAACCCAAGCCACAACAACGGCAAGAAAAGTGAGCATAGTTGAAAATGTCCTTGACCACCAATTTTCAGCCCTCATACCATACCCTGTATGCTTAATAGAATTTTGCCAGGCATGGTTTATAACTAAATAAAAGCCGTGTAGTACACCCCAAAACACATAGGTCCATCCGGCCCCGTGCCATAATCCCCCGAGGAACATCGTAATCATCAAATTTAAGTATCTTCGGGCCGGCCCCTTACGATTCCCACCTAAAGGAAAGTACAAATAATTCTTCAAGAATCTCGACAGGGTAATATGCCACCGCCGCCAGAAGTCAATAATGTTAACAGCCTTGTAAGGTGAAAAAAAATTAACCGGGAGACGGATCCCGAACATAAGGCCGATCCCGATTGCCATATCAGAATAACCGGAGAAATCGAAATAGATCTGGAAGGCGTAACATAAAACCCCGGCCCAAGCCTCAAAAAATGTCAATCCATTTGTTCCGGCCACAGCAAAAGCTGGTGAAACGTGCTGGGCCAGGCGATCGGCCAATATCACTTTCTTGGCCAGTCCCAGAATAAACACTGTCAATCCAATGGCTATTTTGCTTTTCTTAAAATGACAGATCGACCTGTTGGTGAACTGGGGTATGATTTCTTTATGGTATGTGATGGGTCCGGCGATCAGATGAGGGAAAAAAACAACAAATAAACAGTAATTCAGAAAATTGTACTCGGTACTATTTTCCCTATAAACATCCGCTTTCTCTTTATAGAGATCAACCAAAAAAGAAATTTGCTGAAAGGTAAAAAATGAGATCGCCAACGGCAGGATTACCGATTTAAGCCCAAAATTATGATTAAACAATGTATTGATGGTCTTTATGAAAAAATCTAAATATTTATAGTATGCCAAAAATCCTAAGTTAACGACCAGCCCGAGAAGAAATATAAACCGACGTAAAATCAATTGCTTCTCTTCCTTCAGAGAACACAACAGGCGACCGATGAGATAATTGAATACAATGGAACCCAATAGAAGCAAAACATAAACAGGGTTCCACCATCCGTAAAAAAAGAAAGAAGCAACCACCAGCCAGGCAATGGCTGCCTTCAAATAACCGAACCTGCCTATAAAATAATAGCCAGTTACGGTCACAGGCAAAAAAATAAAAATAAAGATGTAAGAATTAAACAACATATATCATTTCATCGCCGGCTAAAAATCTTCCTGCATGGACCCTACTTTTACCATTAACTTGCTCTTGTAAAAATTTTAATTTTAGAATTCTAACACACAAATGATTGATAATTTCCAGGAAAATCTAAAAGCTTGAGATTCCAATGTCCCATCAGAAATCATAATCCTAAGCGGTAATCCGTAGGCGCGGGCATAAAAGTGACAACCCATTTTCTTAAAGCATTTAAATAGTGGCATAGAACCAAGCACAGCAGGCCATATTTGGGCTCATGCCACGATAGGAAGGAAATTCCAATATTGAAATAAGAGGTTCGGTAGTCCCGTCAGGGGTTAAAGCAAAAAGTTTATAACTTACGTATTTACATAACTTTATCAAATTAGATGGGGACGCTGACGGTACAGCGTTAGAACCTGTTTAATGGCTTCTACCAACTCCCACAAGCTGAATTAAACATCAAAAACGTCAGTAATTGAGGGTACCCGTCTAGTTAAAAGAAAGAACTTTTAAGCTAAGACTGCGATTTTCCCGTTACAATTTATCAGCCCACAATAAGGGGCGTTACCACCTCATCTAGCTGTAAAAATTGGCGTGTTTGGTAATTACTTCCTATGCCTCTTTGAGCAACTCCGTCCTGTATTTCGGAGCCAGCACCATAATTTTCTTCATGAACTCGGCCTGCTCGGTTTCATCGAGCTTCGGCGGCGGTGTGGTCCGAGTCGCAACAGGCGTTCCGACTGCTGCGAAAAACTCCTCCTGCCCGGCAGGCGAGCAGATGCAGAGCAGCCGGGTAGCGTTGGAAGATATATTGTGAAAACGATGTGGCGCGTTGGCGGGAATGTTGATGGTGTCTCCTGCTTTCACAATCGATTTCTGACCACGAAACGTTGCCTCCATCTCACCTTCCAAAAGAATAAAAGTCTCCTCGAAGTCGTGCCGATGTGGGGGAGGCCCACCTGCAGGTGGAATGTGCATATCTATCACGCAGAATCTCCCTGCTGTTTCCGCTCCGGTGACGGTGATGGTGTAGGTGTCTCCGACCAAACCAATGTGAGGAAGAGTTTTATCCTGATCAATCTGAGCAATCGTCAGATTTCGCTTCAGGTCGTCGGCAGAAAGTGGGGGATACTGGGATGTTAGTTTGTTCATTTTGGTTCTCCTTCAAGCAGGTCTCGTTAACAATACGTTTTGGCTGGGCAGGATTGTCTTCAATTTCCTGACGGAGATGATTTAGATATACTCTCACTGAATTAACTTTATCTTTATTATCTGTTCCCCATACATCCCTTAAAATATGAGGTATAGTTAATATGCGCCCTGCATTCTTAATCAAAGATGATAGTAAGTTGTATTCAATCGGGTTTAATTTAAGTAGCTGCCCATTTAGTGTCCCTTGACGAGTATTAAACTCTACCCGTAATCCCGCATTATCAAAAGTCTCATTGGCGATACCAGACGCGGTCTTTCTTCTCAAAATCGCCGAAAGCCTTGCCGTTAGCTCAACCGCAGAAAATGGTTTCGTAACATAATCATCTGCTCCGTTTTCCAAACATTTCACTTTAATTTCTTCCTGCCCGCGGACAAACACCATGATCACCGGCAGATCGCTAATTTCCCTGATCCTCAAAAGTACGTTAAAACCTTCCATATCAGGCAACCCCATATCCAAAAGCACTGCTTGTGGTTTTTTAAAAATAACTTCAGCCAGACCTTTTTCACCAGTGTCCGCAATTACAATTTCATACCCAACATGGCGTAGAATGACCCCCAGCATCTTTTGGATTTGTGGTTCATCATCAATGATAAGTACTAATCCTTTAGACATTTTATTTTTTATACTCATCTAAGGCCAAATTAACTTGCAAAACGTTAACTACTGGCTCGCCTAGTAATCCCAAAAAACGGCCCTGGGTGTTTTGATCAACAATTGTCTTAACCGTTTCTGGTGTCAGTCCTCTCACACGAGCGACACGCGCTAGTTGATAATTCGCAGCTGCTAAACTGATATGGGGGTCTAATCCGCTGCCTGAGGAAGTCACTAAATCCACAGGGATTGGATCATTGTTATTGGAGTCAGCTGCCTTTAAAGCGGTGATTCTACCCTTAATCTCATCCAATAGAGCAGGATTTGAAGGCCCTAAATTGGAACCTGAAGAAGCAGAAGCATTATAAGAAGGGCCAGTTGCTGAGATTCTACCCCAAAAATATTTTGGGTCATCGAAATTCTGTCCAATCAAAGACGATCCTAATATTTTACCATCGCTTGAGGAAATTAAACTGCCTTCGGCTTGTTTATGAAATACCGTTTGGGCAATTCCGGTCACTAAAAGCGGGTAAAGAATTCCAGTGATTGCCGTTAATAAAATAAATGAAACGATTGCAGGTCTAATTTGTGCGAATAACATTTTATCTCCTCCTGTTAAACTAAATGTAACGCCACTAAAAACATATCAATCAATTTAATTCCAGCGAAAGGAGCAATAATTCCTCCTACCCCGTAAATCAGCAAATTATCCCGTAAAAGACGGCTGGCAGCCATTGGCCTATATGGTACACCGAACAAAGATAAAGGAATAAGAAATATAATTACCAAGGCATTAAATATAACCGCTGATAATATGGCACTTTCCGGGGTCGCTAAATGCATAATATTAAGCGCTCCCAATGCTGGATAAGTCCCCACAAAAGCCGCAGGGATGATCGCAAAATATTTAGAAACATCATTAGCAATACTAAACGTGGTCAAAGAACCACGAGTAATTAGAAGTTGCTTACCGATTTTCACGACTTCAATTAATTTGGTAGGATTAGAATCTAAATCCACCATGTTTCCTGCTTCTTTAGCTGCCTGTGTACCTGTATTCATGGCAACCGCCACATCCGCTTGGGCTAAGGCAGGCGCGTCATTGGTCCCGTCACCGGTCATAGCAACCAAACGGCCACCGGTTTGCATATCACGGATCAATTTTAATTTGGTTTCAGGTGTTGCCTGAGCTAAGAAATCATCCATCCCGGCTTCCGCAGAAATAGCCGCCGCTGTTAAAGGATTATCTCCGGTTATCATGATGGTCTTAATACCCATTCGGCGCAACTCTGCAAAACGCTCTTTGATGCCACCTTTGACAATGTCTTTCAATTGAATAACTCCAAGAACATCTTTATTCTCTGCCACAACCAACGGTGTACCACCACTCTTAGAAATGGTTTCAATGGATGATCTCAAATCAGCGGGAAAACTACCGCCAGATTTCTTCACATATTCTTCAATAGCATCAACAGAACCTTTTCTAATTTGGCGATTAGCTCCTAAATCAACGCCGCTCATTCTGGTTTGAGCAGTAAAAGGAATAAACTTTGCCTCCAATTGGTGAGTTTGCCGTTCTCTAATTCCATATTTCTCTTTAGCTAATACAACTATGCTGCGACCTTCCGGTGTTTCATCCGATAAAGAAGACAGTTGAGCAGCATCAGCCAAATACTCATCTTTTACCCCTTTTGTAGGGATAAAAGCTACTGCCTGTCTGTTACCAAGGGTGATCGTTCCTGTTTTATCCAGCAACAACACATCCACGTCCCCAGCTGCTTCAACGGCACGACCTGAAGTGGCAATAACATTAGCCTGGATCATGCGGTCCATACCGGCAATACCAATAGCTGGCAATAAACCGCCAATGGTCGTGGGAATAAGACAAACCAGTAAAGCAATTAACACAGTAACAGTAATCACTATTCCATGACCAGCGGTAGCAACGCTAAAAATTGAGAATGGTAAGAGAGTCACAGCCACTAAGAGAAAAATAATTGTAAAAACAACCAATAAAATACTAAGCGCGATTTCATTGGGCGTTTTTTGACGGCGAGCACCTTCAACCATGGCGATCATATGATCTAAAAAAGTTTCTCCTGGGTTAGCGGTAATACGCACGACTAACCAATCAGAAAGAACGCGTGTACCGCCAGTGACAGCTGAACGATCCCCACCGCTTTCACGGATGACTGGAGCACTTTCACCGGTAATGGCACTTTCATCAACGGATGCTACCCCTTCAATCACCTCGCCATCCATAGGGACATAATCGCCCTGTTCAACCAAAACAACATCGCCTTTACGCAAGATTGTAGCTGAAACACTACCGTAGCTAGCCCCGTGCACAGGTTTAGACAGTTTCTTAGCCGGTGTATCTTTGCGGGCTTTGCGTAAGCTCTCTGCTTGAGCTTTACCCCGACCTTCTGCCATGGCTTCCGCAAAATTTGCGAAAACAATGGTAAACCACAGCCATAAAGAGATTGCTAAAATAAAGCCAGCCCCTGCCTCACCGCGACCTCCCAATGCTTGTACATAGAGCCCTGTTGTCAATACACTGCCGACCCAAACCACAAACATCACGGGATTTTTGATCTGGTGCCTGGGATCTAACTTCTTAAACGAATCAATAATGGCCGGTCCTAATATCGTCGGCTCAAAAAGTGATGTTACTGTATTAGATGTCTTTTTCATATAAAACCTCGCCCTTATCTTATCAATTAGCTGTTAACGTCAAATGTTCAACAATGGGGCCTAAAGCCAGAGCTGGAAAAAATGTCAATGCTCCAATAACCAAAACCACCATGGCCACAAAGAAAACAAAAAGTGGCGTGTGTGTTGGTAATGTCCCTTGGGTAGTGGGCACGATTTTCTTAGCGGACAAAGATCCGGCTATGGCCAAAATTGGGATGATCAGCCAATAGCGGCAAAAAAACATGGATATCCCTAAGAACGTGTTGTAAAAGAGCGTATTTGCTGACAATCCAGCAAAAGCGCTGCCATTATTACCTGCCGCAGATGAAAAGGCATAAAGGATTTCACTAAATCCATGAGCTCCGGGATTAGCAATCCCAGCCTTACCTGCCACTGTAAGTACAGCAATGGCCGTAGGTATCAAAATAAAAATATGCGGAATTAAAGCCACAAGTGACGCCATTTTCATTTCAAAGGCCCCGATCTTTTTGCCTAAATATTCCGGCGTGCGACCGATCATCAGCCCCGCGATAAAAACAGCAACGATGATAAAGGCAATCATGCCATATAGCCCTGAACCTACACCGCCAAAAATAATCTCTCCTAACTGTAGAAGCCACATGGGGATCATACCACCTATAGGCGTATAAGAATCGTGCATAGAATTAACCGAACCATTGGACGCTGAAGTCGTTGCTACTGCCCAAATAGCGGATGAAGCAATGCCAAATCTCGCCTCTTTTCCCTCCATATTTCCGCCAGGCTGCAAATCAGTTGCATTTTGGTCAACTGCCAAATTCTTAAATAATGGATTTCCGCCCTGCTCCATGTTTCCTACGATCAAAAGACAGGGAATAAAAATTATCATCATGGCTGCCAAAATAGCCCAACCTTGACGCCTGTCCCTGACCATGTAACCGAAGGTATAACACAAAGCTGCTCCGATCAAAAGAATCGACAGCATTTCCAGGAAATTCGATAAAGACGTTGGATTTTCATAGGGATGCGCGGAATTGGCATTATAGTATCCACCGCCATTGGTCCCTAATTGCTTGATGGCAATTTGAGACGCCACAGGCCCTAAAGCAAGATCCTGTTCTGTGACCGGCTTTCCATTACTATCTTTAGCAGTTTGTACGAGTGTCGCTGCTGCACTTTTATTGAAGGTCTGTGGGATGCCCTGGGAAACCAAGACTAAAGCTAACACCAGTGACAAAGGCAACAAGATATAAAGTACCGTCCTCACCAAATCCACCCAAAAGTTCCCGATAGTGTTTGTCTGTTTTTGAATGAATCCTCTGATTAAAGCTATAGCAACAACCATCCCTGTGGCCGCTGAAAGGAAATTCTGCACACCTAGAGCCAACATCTGGGTCAAATAGCTCATCGTGCTTTCCCCACCATAGCCTTGCCAGTTGGTATTGGTGGCAAAACTCACCGCTGTATTAAACGATGAATCCGGGGACACTGCTGCCATGGCCATAGGATTTAGAGGAAGTCCGGCCTGAAATCGCTGAATGGCATAAACGACCAATACACCTAAAATATTAAACAACATAAGAGCAAAGGCATATACTTTCCAGTTCATACCTTCTTCTGATTTCACACCGCAAAGCCGGTAAATCCATCTTTCAATGGGAGCAAACCACACATTTATACCTGTAGGGCTTCCTTCATATACACGCGCCATATAAATGCCCAGCGGCTTGACCGCCAAAAGCAGTACTAAAAGATACAAACTCATTTGAATATAGTCATTGAGGTTCATTAGAATATCTCCGGTTTAAGCAAAGCTATTAAAAGGTAAACAAACAACACCAATGAAGTAATCCCACCGATCCAATAAATTGCTAACATAAATACCCCTCCTTATACTTTTGAACACAAAACAATAAAAGCCCAAGAAACAATCCCCAAAAAAAAATACTAATCCCACAAAAACAAAATCCATCATAAGAATCTCCTCCCTACTTTTTGAAGGTTACATATTTATTTTATCAACCACCGCCAAGAAACAAAGCCGTGAAAATACTTGTCTGGACAAGTAGTACTCCTTAAAAAGAAAGACCTCCCCCTGAGTTTTTCCTCAGATGGCGGCCCGACCATCGCAATCAACTTCTCCTCCAGAGAACCTTCATTCCCTGAACCCTAAATTACCCTATGACAATAAGTTTACCTTGATTGCTGAATTTAGCTAATTAAAAGAATGGCTAAAGGCATTAAAAAAGTATTAAAAATGAACGTAGCAAAAAATCGGGTTATTAACAAACGAAATTCCTTGCATTTAAAATCAAATCAAGATAATTTAGAACCTTGAGTTTGGCAAAATTAGACGCTGGCACGAACTAGCGACTGTAAATCTTTTAACGACACCTTTTGACAGAAGCAGTCAATATTCCGTCGGAAGCTTTGAGAATATGTACAGGACGCCAGGGTAACAGCATTATATGCGACCAACACCAAGGTCCAGTGTTTTTGAACACAATGATGTGAACGCATAAACATTTCACCAAAACCCAGGTACTGCTTAATGTCCCTGTGAAAGAACTCGATCTCGAAGCGTTGACGGTAAAGCTTGACTAACTCCCGTGCTGATAATTTTACAAGACTGCTTATGAAGAAACGCGTTTCATGATGACCATGCTTACAGATCAACAGTGCAACAACACCAACTTTAGGCAAGATCACCGTGCGCTTAGCCACCCGCATGATGCGTTTAGCCGAGAGCTTGATGGTAATGTAATCACGCGGCCCCTTGGCCAGGTTGCACACATGGCTTACACGCCCATTAATGATAACCTTGCGGTTCTGCTTGATGGCCGCAACAAAATCCCATCCAGCCTCAATGATTTTACACAATATGGGTGCACAGGCATACCAGGAATCCATCAAGACCGTCACTGGTTGCTTAAACGATTGCCTGGCACGCTCAATGATTCCAACGGCGATAGTGACCTTGCTTTCAAAGACCTCTTTGGGACAACAACTCTTGGGGTAATAGGCTGCTATACCCCAAGCCAGCCTCTTGCCGCCGGCTATAACAATGGCCGTTACCGCGCAAAGCCCTTTGATCAGTCCTTTAGCGCTGTGATGAATACCAACGCCTTCGATGTGTTTACCTTTGCGTTCTACCGGAGTATCGTCAATGGCCAGAAGCACATGATTGGAATCTTTGATACATTCTGCCGTATATTCACGGCTGGCTTCTTGTGTGGTCTGGCTGGTCTGCACACTGTGACGCAAGAAATGGTGCAAACCATCCGTATCTTTATGGCCGAACTCCTGGGCGATTCGATTGATCGAGCGGAATTTAATCATCCACACAAGTCCCAGCAGGTAAATCACAGCGTGCCTGCGCTGAGGCTTTGTCAAAACACCCAAAATATGTATAATATAGGCCGTCGGTTTATGCCGATGTTTTTTCATAGCTTCTCGTCCTCCTTTTGTCTTGGTCGACAAAGGTATTTTCGACGAGAAGCTTTTTTTGTGAAAGAGCTAAATCAACAATTTAACGACATTAACAGCGTCTAATTTTGCCAAACTCAAGTTAGAACCATGAATGAATTTCCCATTGGCCCTACAGTTGGTTTACTTTTGATTGCCTGCCTCGTCGCTTTAGGCATGCGCTGGATTAAACAACCTTATACAATTGCCTTAGTACTGGTTGGTATCATCGTCGCTGTAACCAAGCTCACCCCAAACATTTCATTAACACATAATGTAGCCTTTTTTCTGATCTTACCCCCCATTTTATTTCAAGGCGGGATGCACTTAAATTTTAAACATTTAAAAGAGGATTGGAAACCCATTGTCCTTTTGGCAATTCCAGGTGTTATCCTTTCAACCTTGCTCGTAGGGTATTCTTTATCTTACTTCTGGCATGTTCCATTAAATTATGCACTTCTATTTGGCGCTCTCATTTCACCAACAGACCCCGTTTCCGTATTAGCTATCATGAAAAAAATTAAAGCACCGGAACGTCTACGAACAATCCTAGAAGCGGAAAGCCTGTTTAATGATGGGACCGGAGTTGTTCTTTTTATGGTCATTT
>CAZKUL010000063.1:0-15556 GCA_964555945.1 uncultured Planctomycetales bacterium | reverse complement strand
TGGCTTGCGCGCCGCCTAAAAAGGGCAAGTTTGAATTCATTATTGAAAAATGCACAGAATTAGGCGTTGATGAGATCATTCCGTTGAGGACTAAACGTAGTGAAGTTATATTTAAGGAAGACAGAATGGCCGGTAAGCTGGGCCGTTTTGAAGCAGTGGCGGTCAATGCGGCCAAGCAATCCAAGAGGACTAAGGTCCCGCAGATTTATCCCATGATGGGATTGCCTCAAGTGTTGAAAAATCTTGTTACGGAAGGTCTCTATTTAATCCCGTCACTTCATCTTCATCCCAAGCATATTGCTGAGGTGCTGTTGGAGGCAGACAAGAAAAAATCTATCACCATCTTTATAGGCCCGGAAGGCGACTTTACTGCGGATGAAGTAGAATTAGCTATCAAGCACGGCTGTGTGCCTGTGTCTTTGGGGGATACGGTGTTAAAGGTGGAGACGGCTGCCATCGCGACCATTGCTTTAGTCAAATTTCTATGCAGAAATTAGTTTTCAATGTATACTACCCAAAATTAATTTCCGAACCCCTTTGGAAAGATTCCCTGTTTTTGGCTCGACACCCTCAGATTTCGAGTGCTGCAGGGATTCGCTAAATAAATATAACTTTATTAGGAGGAATCATGGCTCAAGACAAGACAGTAGCAGAAAAGATTGAAAAACCCGCAGGTGAAAAGACCACCAATGCCGAGCGGGAGAATCGTTTGAAAGCATTGGACCTGGCTTTGGCCCAAATCGAAAAGCAGTTTGGCAAAGGCTCCATCATGAGGATGGACAGCAATGTTTCCGCGGATATTCCAGTTATTCCCACGGGCTCATTGACCTTGGATTTGGCCTTAGGGGTCTGGGGTATTCCCCGGGGCCGCGTGATTGAAATTTATGGCCCGGAGTCATCGGGTAAGACGACATTGACCCTGAGCGTCATTAAACAATTGCAGCTAGCAGGCGGGGTGGCTGCTTTTATCGACGCGGAACACGCTTTTGATGCTAACTATGCCAGGACCCTGGGAGTCAAATTAGATGATCTTTTAGTCTCCCAACCGGATACCGGCGAGCAGGCTTTGGAAATCGCGGAAACCCTTGTACGCTCCAATGCTGTTGAGTTGGTCGTTATTGATTCTGTGGCAGCTTTAACTCCCCGCGCGGAGATCGAAGGTGAGATGGGGGACGCGCACATGGGTTTGCAGGCACGCTTGATGAGCCAGGCCTTGCGAAAATTGACCGCGGCCATCAGCAAATCCCATTGCTGCGTTATCTTCATCAACCAGGTCCGTATGAAAATCGGGGTCATGTTTGGTAATCCGGAAACCACCACCGGCGGCCGGGCCTTGAAGTTTTATGCCTCAGTGCGCATTGACTTAAGGAGAATTGAGTCCATCAAGTCAGGCGAGGACATTATCGGCAATCGTGTGAAGGCCAAGGTGGTCAAAAATAAGGTGGCTTCACCTTTTAAAGAAGCTGAATTTGAGATCTATTTTAATGAAGGCATCTCTGAAGCGGCCGATATTCTGGATCTGGCCGTGGCCAATGAAGTGGTGCAAAAAAGCGGTGCCTGGTTTGCTTTTGAAAATGAAAAAATAGGCCAGGGACGGGAAAGTACACGCAAGTATCTCAAGGACAATTCCAAGGTCATGGTCAAGATCAAGAAGCAGGTCATGGAAAAACTTAAGGCCAAGCCTAAGGTTTAATGGTAAAGAACCCTAAAGCCGCGGCCTTGCGGTTCTTAAAAATTAGGCCGCGTAGTACTGCCGAACTAAGGGAAAAGCTTGAGATTAAGGGCTTTTCCTATGAAGATATAGAAGCTGTTTTGCAGGATTTATTGGCGTCGGGATCATTAGACGACCGGGCATTTACGAAAAGTTGGGTCAATTATCGTTTAGCCCGGCCGTTTGGTTTTAAGAGGATCATCCAAGAACTAAAAGCTAAAGGCATTGATCGAGACATCATTGATCAGGCCATGGCGGATGTTCACGAGGATTATAATCCAGAGAACGTAGCTCTAGACGTGGCCCAGCGCCGATGGCAAAGATTACCGGCCATTGATTTCGAAAAGAAGAAAAAAAGGGTTTTAGATTTTTTACTTCGCCGGGGATTTGAGGCGGATGTGGTCATGAAGGTGTTAAAGAAATTAAAATGACAACTAACGAAATCAGAACAAAATTCTTGGACTTTTTTAAATCCAAAGGCCACAGCATTATTGCCAGTGATTCCCTGGTGCCAAAGGATGATCCTACCGTGCTTTTTACCACCGCCGGTATGCAGCAGTTCAAGCCGCAATTTCTGGGCCATCTTGATGGCTTTACCCGGGCCGCGACCTGCCAGAAGTGCCTGCGCACGGATGATCTTGACGTGGTGGGTAAAACAGATTTCCATCATACCTTCTTTGAAATGCTGGGTAATTTTTCCTTCGGTGATTATTTTAAGAAAGAAGCCATCACCTGGGCCTGGGAATTTTTGACTGGAGAATTGAAGCTGCCTCAGAACAAGCTTTGGGTCTCTGTTTATCAAGAAGATAGCGAGGCCTATGCGATTTGGGCCAATGATATCAAGGTCCCTGCCGATCGCATTGTCAAGCTAGGGGACAAGAGTAACTTTTGGCCATCGAATGCCAGGCTAAACGGCCCTAATGGTCCCTGCGGCCCTTGTTCCGAGATATTTTTTGATTATGGTGTTAATCCTAATTGTCCCATAGGGCCCAAGTGTGACCCTGATTGCTCCTGCGGCCGTTTTTCAGAAGTATGGAATTTGGTCTTTACCCAATTTAACCGCAAGGACGGCGGTGTGCTGGAGCCTTTACCTGCAAAGAATATTGATACAGGCATGGGCCTGGAGCGCCTGGTTGCGGTGGTTCAGGGCAAGAAAAGCAATTATGAGACGGATAATTTTGCGGCCATCCTTATAGTCATTAAAGCTGTCTTTGCATCCAAAGGCGCCAAAGCCACGGAAAGTGAGTTTCGTATTATCGCTGATCACATCCGTGCCGTCACGGTCGGCATTGCGGATGGGGTCATGCCCTCAAACGAAGGCCGCGGGTATGTCATGCGCAAGCTTATTGTTGACATGATTGATTTGGCCATTCGTGCGGGCATTGAAGAACCAGTGATTTATACTTTTGTAGATGTTGTCATTGAGCGTTTAAGAACTCCTTATCCGGAATTATTAAGCAAGGCCATTGATATTAAAGAGCTTATTAAACGAATTGAAGTAACATTTATAAGAGCCCGTCAGGAAAAGATTCCTAAATTAATAGATCATTACCGTTCAATTATGAACACTGCCGCATCAAAGAGTGGCAATATCAAAGAATTAGGATCTTTTATTTTCTTTATGCGAGATACTGAAGGTTTAACTTTAGAGACCATTAAATCAGTCTTGATAGAAAATGGAATTTCAACTGATGATTTAAAGGAAACCTTTAATGTTTATGAGAAATTGATGAAGGAACAAAAAGAGCGCTCTCGTTCCGGAAGCAAAATGACCGGTGAGGTTTATGCTAATCAGGATTTTATGCTCAATGTACCCAAAACCGAATTTCTGGGTTACAAAGAAACAAAAGCTGAAGCCATCGTTTTGAAGATGACCTCCAAAGAGGATAAAGATTCTCAAATTATTCTAAATCGTACACCCTTTTATGCTGAGTCTGGTGGGCAAGTGGGTGATATTGGAATTTTAAAAGGGCCTCATGGCCAGATGCGTGTTGAAGATACAAGGAAAACCAATGATATTTATGTCCATTACGGCCTGATCGAGGGGGAAATAAATGAAGGCGATAAAGTCCAGGCCATCATTGACGAACCGCGTCGCCGTGCTATTATGCGCAATCATACGGCGACCCATTTATTACAGGCGGCTTTACGTGAGACTTTAGGTGGGCACATCAAGCAGCAGGGTTCTTTAGTCGAAGAAGGACGCTTACGTTTTGATTTTACACATCCGGTAGGGGTCAAGGCGGAAGAGATGAAGAAAATTGAGAACAGGTTAAACGAGTTCATCCATCGTGCGGACCCTGTCACGACTGAAGTTTTAGCTATTGAAGAAGCCAAAAAAAAAGGGGCATTGGCCTTTTTTGCTGAAAAGTATGGCCAGACCGTGAGAGTGGTATCTATTGGAGACTATTCCAGGGAATTTTGCGGGGGCACCCATGTGACGTCGACCGGTGAGATTGAGGCCATGAGGATCATCTCGGAGGGATCGGTAGCCCAAGGGATACGGCGCGTAGAGGCGGTGACTGGAAAGGCCAAGGTAGATGAATTTTTAAAGAAGAAACAGGATGAGTTAGCGGTCATTGAAGAGGCCCAGCGCCTGAAGCAAGAAGAAAGAAATAAACAAAATATTTATTTTGAGAAACTTAAATCTTCCGTTGATCAGATGATCCTAGCTGGTGAGAATATTAACGGCGCCAATCTTATTGTCCAATCTTTAGAGAATATTGATATTGCACTTTTGCGTAAACTCTCGGACCTTTTGAAGCAAAAGGTGAAGTCCGGTGTTTTCATTCTGGGTGCCAAGGGTCTTGACGATGCTTCCGTGGTTCTTTCTGTGACGGATGATCTGGTGGCTCGGGGTATTAAAGCTAATCAATTGATCGCCCAGATAACCCCGTTATTGCAAGGGAACGGTGGCGGTACGACATATTTGGCCCAGGCCGGCAGCAAACAACCTCAGAAATTGGATGGCGCGCTGGTCAAGGCTAGGGAGATTGTCAGTACATCATTGCGAGGAGTTTGAGTCAAGAAGTCCAAGGTAAATTATGAAACTCATTAAACAAACCGGCTTGAACATCGAAAAACTTTATAACCGCAGCAGATTGGCGCGCAGAAAGTATATTGAAGAAAAGGTGCGCACGATCATTGATGATGTGCGTCTCAATGGGGATGATGCGCTCATTAAATATACCCGTCGTTTCGATGGCGTTAAATTGACTTCCCGCCAGTTAAGGGTGGATGAATGTGAGATTTCCGGAGCTTTTCAGAATATCACCCCGGAATTCGTAGGTCATTTAAAGACGATCATCAACAATGTTTCGACTTATTATAAAAAGCAGCTTCACAAATGTTGCAAGGTCACAGGTCATGATGGGATTTGGCTCAAGGAAGAAGTGCGACCGTTGGATTCGGTGGGCATTTATATTCCAGCAGGCACGGCGCCGTTGGTTTCATCGGTGTACATGACCGCAGTACCAGCTATTATCGCCGGTGTTGAACGCGTTGTCATTGTGACCCCTCCTAATAAACAAGGCAATGTTAATCCCTATATTTTAGCGGTTGCCAATCTGCTAAAGGTAAGCGAAATTTATAAAATCGGTGGTTCCCAAGCGATAGCCGCCTTGGCCCTGGGTACTAAAACCATACCTAAGGTTGATAAAATCGTAGGCCCGGGTAATTTGTATGTGACTGAGGCCAAACGTCAGCTCTTTGGGTACGTGGATATAGATATGCTCGCAGGGCCAACTGAGCTGGTTGTCATTGCTAATCGTTATAGCAATACAGATTTTGTGGTTGGAGATTTGGAAGCTCAAATGGAGCATGTGGGCGGCCTGTCGATTTTATTGAGTACCTCCAAGCAGTTGATCAAGGACGTGCGCAAACGTGTGGCCAATGGCTATTGTATTTATTGCAAGAACATGGATGAAGCTGTTGAGATAGCCAACAAAATAGCACCCGAACATTTGCAGATCGTTACCAGTGATGCGATCAGTATTGCCAAACAGATAAGGCATGCTGGGGCCATTTTTTTGGGGCCCTATAGTCCCACCGCCTTGGGTGATTATGCGGCTGGTCCAAGCCACGTGTTGCCAACCATGGGTACCGCGCGGTTTTTCTCAGGGCTGTCCTTGTCGAGTTTTACCAAAACCAGCCATGTGATCTCATACAGCAAAAAAGCATTAGAAAAAGTCCGTGAGCCTCTAGAGAAGGTTGCCCTGCTGGAGGGTATGGTCAAACACGCAGAATCGGTGAATGTAAGATTTAAGTGATCTCATATCTAAAGCATAAGAGGTGAAAAATGGAATTAAAACCGACCCCTACAAGAGATGGTTTTGGTGAAGAGTTAGTGGCTTTAGGAAAAATCAATCCTAATATTGTCGTTACCTCCGGGGACTTGGAAGATGCGACCCGGGCGGAATATTTCAAAAAGGAATTTCCCGACCGTTTTTTTAATTTAGGGATTACCGAACAGGATGTGATCGGAACGGCCGCCGGCCTCAGCACACAGGGTTATGTGGCCTTTGCCACCTCATTTGCCGTGTTCCTGACCAACCGCGCCTATGATATGATCCGTATGGATGTTTGTTACAATAAGTGCAACGTGAAGGTTGTTTGCTCACATGGTGGCGTGACGGTGGGTGAGGACGGGGCAAGTGCCCAATGTCTGGAAGATTTTGCTATTATGCGTGTTTTACCCCATATGAAGGTCCTATGTCCTGCTGATTATCTTGAGGCCAAAAAAGCCACTCGAGCTATCGCCGAAAACCCTGGTCCTTTTTATATGCGGACCTCCAGAGCGCCGCTTCCCATTATCACCAAAGAAGAGGATGATTTTGTCATCGGGAGGGCCAATCTTTTGCGCAAGGGACAAGATGCCACAATTATTGCCTGCGGGGTCATGGTGGCTGAAGCCTTATCAGCCGCAGAAAAGTTAAAGCTTGAGGGAATAGATGTAAGAGTGGTGAATATGCATACCATTAAGCCCATTGATGTGCAGGCCATCATAAACGCTGCCCAAGAAACTGGCGCGATGGTGACGGCAGAAGAACATCAGATGGCCGGCGGTTTAGGAGCAGCGGTGGCTGAAGTGGTAGTGGAACGCTGCCCATGTCCTATGGAAATAGTTGGAGTCAACGATTCATTCGGAGAAAGTGGCAGCCCTTCGCAGTTGATGGCTCATTATGGGTTGAAGGATGTTAATATTATGGAGGCGGTTAAGAAGGCGATCAGTCGTAAATGACCCGCCGTTAAGGGAGTGAAATATGACTAAAACAATATTACAAGCAATAGCTGAATTAGGCCAGAGCATCTGGATTGACAATATCAGCCGGTCCATGATCACCAAAGGGAAACTTAAGTCGCTCATTGACTTGGGGCTACGCGGTCAAACATCCAATCCTACTATTTTTAAACAAGCCATAAGCTCCAGCAGTGACTATGATCAAGAAATCCAGCGTATGGCTCAAGCCGGTAAATCCACTTTTGAAATTTATGATGAGCTGACCATCAAGGATGTCCAGGAAGCGGCGGATTTATTCAGTGGAGTTTATGAGAAAACAAAAGGTCTTGATGGTTATGTCAGCTTGGAAATCAACCCTAAGCTAGGTCATGAGCTGGAAGCCCAGCTCAAAGAGGGTGTGCGCTTGTGGCAAAAGCTAAATCGTCCCAACGTCATGATTAAAGTGCCTGCCACCCAAAAGGGGTTGGCAGTGGTTGAAGGGTTGATTGGCCAAGGCATTAATGTCAACGTCACCCTGATTTTCTCTGCCGAACAGTACAGCCAGGTCGTCTGGGCTTATCTCAAAGGCTTGAACCATCGCCTTCAGGGCGGCGCAGACATACGCACTGTGCACTCGGTGGCTTCCATTTTTGTCAGCCGTATCGACACCAGTGTGGATAAAAAGTTAGATGAAGGATCAGTCAAGTCAAAGGAGACGAAGATCTTACGGGGGCTGGCGGCCGTGCAAAACAGTGAAATCATTTATCATAAATTTAGGAACAATTTTGGAAGCGATGAATTCAAGGCTTTGAAGCAAAAGGGCGCCAATGTGCAGCGCGTGCTATGGGCCTCGACAGGGACCAAAGACCCTCAATATAGCGATACCAAGTACGTTACCGAATTAATTGCCGCGGATACCGTTAATACAATGCCGGATAAAACCCTAGAGGCTGTGATCGATCATGGGGTTGCGCGCAAAGCCCTGCCAGGCGATGTGGCCCGGGCCCAGAAGACAATGGAAGATTTGCGCCTGGTGGGTATTGATGTTGGCATGGTATGCAATCAATTGCTCGAGGATGGATTGGCATCATTCGAGCAATCTTTCGAAGAATTAATGGCGTGTATCGAAGAAAAATCCAAGCGTCTGGTTCCAATGAAAGATTAGAAAAGAATTAGAAAATTTTAATGGAATTTTTTTAGAATTTTGTTACAGTATATGAAGTATTAGAAGTCACTAATGATTTGGATTTACAATCAACAACGGTAAGAGTTAATTCTTATCATAACCAGGAGGAGAAGTCATGAACAAGAAATTAGTAGTTGCAGCCGCTCTGATGTTTGGTGTCGCAGGTTTGATGTTCGCTAACACGGTCAAGGCCCAAGATGCTAACGCCACCGATAACAGCGCCATGAATGCTGATGTAAATGCTGATAATTCCGCGATGAACGCTGATAACGCAGCCGCTCCTGCAGCTCAATAATTCTCAATAAATGAGACAAAAAAGTCGTGACAGGCACAACTTTTCTAAGAAAAGTTGTGCCTGTCACGACTTTTTTATTCGATTTCGCTGGCGGCCTCTTGTTGGATATATTACACTATAATTAATGAAATCGTGGAAAGGAATAACGTCATTAACGTATAGTCAGATCAAGGATTTACAGAACCAACGCCTGCAATCTTTTGTTAATACCCAAGTTTATCCTTTCAGCCCCTATTACCGTAAACTTTTCGATGAAAAGAAAATTGACCCCCGGCAGATCCGCACCAAGGAAGATTTAAAACGCATTCCTTACATAAGCAAAGCCGATTTGATTGATAAGGATAATCCTCAAAAGTTCAAAGAATTCATTTTACAGCCTGATAAAGAAAAGATAAGCCGGTATTGGCCCAAATCGCGTCTTTTGACCTTGGCGGTCAAATCATGGCTGGCTGGCCATCGCCTGGAAGAAGATTTGGCCAGGGAATACCGGCCTGTTTTTATGACATTTACCACAGGAACAACAAATTCCCCTGTGGCCTTTATGTATAGCCGTTATGATCTGGATAATTTGAACATATCGGGTGGTCGCATGGTGGAACTGTTTGATATTAAGGGTGAAGAGCGCATCATGAATCTTTTTCCGTTTGCTCCGCACCTGGCTTTCTGGCAGGGATTTTTTGTGGCCATTGAAGCCAATATTTTTTCCCTATCCACCGGTGGCGGAAAGGTGATGGGGACCGAAGGGAATTTAACAGCGTTGCTCAGAGTCAAGCCAACCGGGATTTTGGGAGTGCCGAGCTATATTTATCATCTGGTCCGTTACGCTCAAGAAAAAGGGCATGACCTTTCGTTTTTAAAGAAAATTGTTCTAGGTGCGGCCAAGGTCACTTGTGCTTATAAGCAAAAATTAGCAGCCATGTTAAGCTCTCAAGGCGCGCCAAATGTTTATATTTTCGGTACCTATGGTTTTACCGAAGCCCGTACCGCCTGGGCTGAGTGTCCCACTGAAAATCACCTCTCAAGCGGTTATCATCTTTATCCGGATAAGGAAATTTTTGAGATCATTGATCCTGCCACCGGCGAAGTTAAAAATGACGAAGATGATGGCGAAATTGTTTATACAAGCCTGGATTCGCGCACCAGCGTGTTGCTGCGCTATCGCACAGGAGATTTTGTTAAAGGAGGGATTACGTATGAGCCCTGCCCTTACTGCGGTTTAATGACCCTACGCCTTTCATCTAATATCACCCGTTTGTCGGATAATAAGGACATGCATCTCTCCAAGGTCAAAGGGACCTTGGTCAATTTTAGCCATTTTGCTGAGGTGCTGAGCGGTATACCTCAAGTGGATGAATGGCAGTTGGAGATCCGCAAACATAAGAATGACCCCTATGAAGTCGATGAGATGGTAGTCTATGTCACGGCGCAAGACGGGGCCAATCAGAGCGCGCTGTCTCAATTAATCAAGGATAAGTTAACCGGTGCCACCGAAGTCTCGCCCAATGAAATCAAATTTATCCCTTTGGACGAAATGGTTAAGCGCTTGGAATTGGAAACTGCAAACAAGGAAAAGAGAATATTAGATATCAGACCCAAGGTTTAGCGTATTAACAGACAGGAAGGAACAACATGGAAAGAATAGCAATCGTTGATGGGATACGCACGCCGTTCTCCAAAATGGGGGCGAATTTTAATCAGTTAAGTGCGCAGGAATTAGGACGTATTGCGGCGCGGGAATTGATTGAGCGCATGGGATTGGACGTTAAGCTCATTGATGAAGTTATCTTTGGTTGTGTGGGGCAACCCGCGGATGCGGCCAATATCGCCCGCGTCATCGCCTTGTTGGCCGGCGTGCCCAAAACGACGCCTGCCTTTACTGTCCATCGCAATTGTGCCTCGGGCATAGAAGCTGTTGTCCAGGCCGCCATCAAGATCAAGGCGGGAGAAGGCAGCTGCTATTTAACTGGCGGCACCGAATCGATGAGCAATATTCCGTTTTTCTTTTCTAAAGAATATCAGGAGATTTTAACTGAAATTTCACGCGCCAAAACGATGCAGGCCAGATTGCAAGGTTTCTCCAAGATCCGGCCGCATCATTTTTTAGTGCCGCGCATTGGATTGCAATTGGGTCTCACTGATCCTGTTTGTGGGTTAAACATGGGGCAAACAGCTGAGGTCCTGGCTAAAGAATTTGGCATCACCCGCCGTGAGCAGGATGAATTTTCTTTGGAGAGCCATCAAAAAGCCATCGCTTCCCGGGCCGTTTTAAGGGAAGAAATTGTGCCGGTGATTCCAGGGCCTAAATATAAAGAAGCTGTCATCGATGATAATGGCCCGCGGGAAGGCCAGACCATAGAAGCCTTGCAGAAACTCAAACCCTTTTTTGAAAGAGGGACCGGGACAGTGACGGCTGGCAATTCCAGCCAGATCACCGATGGGGCTTGCGCGTTGTTGGTCGTCAGTGAATCACGGGCCCGGGAATTGGGCATGAAACCTTTGGGATTTGTGCGCAGTTTTGCTTTTGCCGGTGTTGAGCCCAACCGTATGGGCATTGGCCCAGCGCATGCCATACCCATGGCTTTAAAGAAAGCCGGGTTGAAATTGTCAGATATGCAGGCTGTAGAAATCAATGAAGCTTTTGCCGCGCAGGTTCTAGCCTGTGAACGCGCTTTGGCTTCGCCCAAGTTTGCCCAGGAATTCGGTTATGACGGATATACCGGAAGCATTGATCGGTCCAAGTTGAATGTCCATGGCGGCGCCATTGCCCTCGGCCATCCCGTTGGTACCACAGGGGCCAGATTAATCCTGACCATGCTCAAACATTTAAACCGTAATAATTTAAATACAGGGATTGTGTCTCTGTGCATCGGCGGCGGCCAGGGAGCGGCGGTAGTATTAGAAAGATAACGGTAGCCAACCAGGGGACATGGCTTTAGCCGTGTCCCCTTGCAGGATGCCAACCCATAGAGGGTTGAATGTGAAAGCAACCCAGAGGAACAAACCTAATGATGTCGAATATGGAGGATATACATGTCCGTCTTTTATAAAGAAGAATCAAACATCGGCACCATAACCTTTGATCAACCAGATTCCAAGGTCAATGTTTTTAATTTGGCCACATTTTTGGAGCTGGATAAAATTATTGATGAGCTTAAGGGAAAAAACCTTAAAGCCTTGGTCATTCAAAGCGCCAAGAAGGATATTTTTATTGCCGGTGCTGATATCAAGGAAATTGAGAAAATCATCACCCTTGAGGACAGCAAAGCCAAGTCCCAGGCAGGTCAGCGGATTATGGATAAGATTGAAGACTTGGCCTTCCCCACCGTAGCTGTAATTGATGGGATGGCCTTGGGGGGTGGTTGCGAATTGGCCCTGGCTTGCCGTTACAGGGTCATGACCTTCAATGACAAAATCCGTATTGGCCTTCCTGAAGTTAATTTAGGGTTGATTCCGGGTTTTGGAGGCACCTATCGTCTTCCGATGCTGGTTGGTCTTCAACAGGGATTGAAAATGATCGTCTCTGGCGCTCCTATTAATTCTTTAGCGGCATTTAAGTGCGGCTTGGTTGACAGGCTTTATCCTTCCTTGGGCCTCGGTGAGCGTGTGCGTGAGTTCATCGAGGAAGTGGCCCTTGAACCTCATAAGCGTATATTTAAGCGGCCGGCCCCCAAAGGACTTCCGGCATTTTTGGAAACAAATCCCTTTGGCCAGATGATGGTCTACAAAGAAACGGTCAAGTCCATTCAAAAAGCGACTAAAGGTTTTTATCCGGCACCGTTAAAAGCCGTGGATGTCATTCGACGGACACTCCACTTGCCGCGTGAGCAGGCCTTGGACATAGAATCCAGTGCTTTCGCCCAATTGACTATCACACCCATTTCAAAAAATTTGCTGAAGGTGTTTTATTTGACGGAAAAATATAAAAAGCTGACTGTGCCCGGCTTGGACAATGTCAAACCCACACCCATCACCAAAGGAGCAGTAATCGGAGCGGGGATCATGGGCGGTGGCATTGCCCAATTATTCAGCGATCGAGGTGTATGGGCGAGGCTTAAGGACATTAATCAAGATGCGATTGCGAAGGGTCTCAAAGCCGCTTACGATGTATACGCTCAGGCGATGAAGAGAAAGAAGGCAAAGCCTTATGCGGTCGCTGCCAAAATGGCCATGATCTCAGGGACCGTTGATTATAGCGGATTTGCGGATGCCGATATTGCCATTGAGGCTGTTGTTGAGAATATGGATGTGAAGAAGAAAGTTTTTGCTGAAGTAAGCCAGGTGCTATCCTCGACGGCTATTTTGGCATCGAACACGTCTTCCTTATCGGTCACTGAAATGGCTCGGGCCTCCAAGGACCCTGCCAGGGTCATTGGTTTTCATTTTTTTAACCCGGTACACCGCATGCCCTTGATTGAAATTATCACCACCGAATTTACCTCCCAACAGACCCTGGTGTCAACCTTGGAATTTGCAAAGAAATTAGGTAAAACGCCGGTCATTGTTAAAGATGCGCCTGGGTTTCTTGTTAATCGCATATTATTGGGCTATATCAACGAGGCTGGGCGTCTTTTAGGTGAAGGAGGGTCCATTACAGAGATTGACTGTTTCGCCACCAATTTTGGCCTGCCCATGGGCCCCTTTACCCTGTCCGATGAAGTGGGTTTGGATGTCGGGGTCAAGGTCTTGCATGTGTTAGAAACAGGACTGGGACCGAGGTTTAAACCAGCACCTATTTTTGAGGAAGTGCTCCCTAAAAAACTATTGGGTAAGAAATCAGGTAAAGGATTTTATATCCACGGCAAGGAACGTGTGGTCAACCCCGACGTGCAGGCCCTAGTCAAACAGGGTGGGGCCGTATCCGAAGAGGAATCCATCCAGCGGATGATTTATATCATGATCAATGAAGCGGCCGTGATTTTGGAGGAAAAAGTCGTTGATGGTCCAGATACGGTTGATATCGGCATGATTATGGGGACTGGTTTTCCGCCATTTAGAGGAGGCCTTTTACGTTATGCGGACTCCTTAGGGATGGATCAGTTGGTCAATGGTTTAGAAAAATTGGAAGCCCGCTTTAAAGACGGCCGCTTTAAGCCCTGCGCCTATATCCTGGACTTGAAGGCTACGGGTAAGAAATTTTATTCTTAATTGGGTAGCGACGTGACAGTTTCCCCAAAAAAATCCTGGATTAATGCTTCTCTTAAGAAAAACATCCTTATTGGCATTGCCTCTATGGCTGGGGTGCTTCTCTTGCTGGCTTTAGGATGGTTCTTGTGTTTCAATGCCCATTTTACTGTGTACCAGGATGAAACCAATAAATTTTCTATTAAATACCCCAAAACATGGAAGGCGTTTCCTCATCCACGGGATAATGTGGCTGTGGCCTTTTTACGTCCTAAAGACACGGTCTTGGACACCATGCAAGAGAATTTTAACGTGACCATCCAGCCGCTGCCTGATGATCTTTTTACGCTGGCCGCATTTAATACCCGCATCAAAAGGCAAATGATGGGCGTTTTTGGGAATAATCTCCATATTATCCAGGATAAAACCCTTCACTGGGGATGGCGAGAGGGACATCTGATGGTTTTTGAGGCCCCATTGCCTGACCATTTAAAAATGGTCAACGCATGGGTATTTCGTAGCACGCAAGTATTCATCCTCACTTTTCTGGGGGACATTAATAAATACGATCAAGACCGTCTCTACATTGATGAGATGATTCGTTCATTGCAATTGCAGTAAAAGTAGTGACAGGCACGACTTTTATAAGATAAGTCGTGCCTGTCACTACTTTTACCTACAATCCTTAGTGATTAAGAAAGGCACGTGAAGCGTTACGCTTTTAAGTTTCTACTGGTTTTAATAGCTCTATGGTGTGTCTATATTCCTGCTGCTGGGGCAGAGACAGCAAAGGACTATTTGAGCACAGGGAATGACGAGCTTAAGTTAGGTAATTTAGATCAGGCCATTGTGGATTTTACCAAAGCTATTGATCTTGATCCAAACATGGCCAAGGCCTATAACAACCGGGGGGTAGTGTATGCCCAGGAGGGAAGCCTGCCCCGCGCTATTGCCGATTTTACCATGGCCATTGCCAATAATCCCAAAGACGCCGAGGCCTATAATAACCGCGGGCTCGCCTATTCCCAACAAGAAAATTGGGCTCAAGCCATTTTTGATTATACCAAGTCCATTGATAAAAACACTTTCTATATTAAGGCTTATAATAATCGGGAGGTAGCGTATTACCAATTAAAAGAGTACGACAAGGCCTGGTCCGATGTCAATACAGTCAAGGCTATCGGAGGCACTGTCGATTCTTATTTTCTAGAGGAACTCAAGCAAGCGTCGGGGAGGGATCAGTAAAACGTAGTTAATAGACCCCCATCCTCTCAATAAGGAATTCTTTGAGATTACCGCATTGCATATAAGGGTTGGTTTGTTTTTGATTGCCGATCGTATCGGTGGGTGTTGCGCCGTAATTGTGGCCCGGGTATACAATAGTCTCATCAGGAAGTTTCATGAGAATGGTGTATAAACTATTATACATGGCCTTGGGGTCGCTGCCGGGCAGGTCGCATCTTCCGATCGCATCAATAAAAAGACTGTCCCCGCTTATGAGTTGTCCTTGTGTCAAAAAGCACTGACATCCGGGCGTATGTCCGGGCGTATGCAGGATCTCAAAATTTATTTTGCCCACAGACAATGTATCCTGGTCCGTGACGTCGATAAGGCTCTTGACCCGGGGCCGGAGGGGAGGGAATTCATGTTTGGAAATATACACAGGTACCGGGTGCGTGGATAAGAGCTTATCAAGGCCATTGACATGGTCTGGATGGGCGTGGGTCAAAAACACCTTGGTTATTTTATAGTCCAGACGTTTAGCTTCCTTGAGCAGAAAATCCACGTCCCAGGCAGGGTCAACGATGGCCATTTCCTTGGTTTCGGGATCGCCTAAAAGATAAAGGAAGTTATTGAGCGGCCCTATTTCATATTGTTGGATAAATAATTTAGGTGACATAAGCTTAAATTATAATATAATTTGAGCTTATGTCACCTAAATTATGAGGAGGTCAATCAAATGGCTCTATTAGAATCCATCAAAATTCCTTTAGGGACAATCATGCCGGAATTTGAATTAAAAGA
>CAZKUL010000062.1:0-15634 GCA_964555945.1 uncultured Planctomycetales bacterium | reverse complement strand
ATTTTACTAATTCTAATTCCGCGGTTTATTTGTATAAAAAGGGGTCTCCCCCGCCGTCGAGCCTTGTCCCGACGTATTACTACAGCGGTTATTACAACCCTGCCGGTAACACATTTACCGTCACTTTTCCTGATACCAATATGCAATGTTTTACATTATTTACCTGGAATGCTTATTACTCAAAATTAGCCGGTAATTTTGTCTGTCCTCCGTATCCCTATCAATACAATGGCTGGTCTTCAGCTCAAGCAGACGCCGGTAATAATGTACTGAATTGCGGCGCGAACTGGTGGGGGGATTTAACTGGCGATACTGATAATATTTGCGTCAAACCGGGGGATGCCAAGGTAGTGAACATTCCTCTTGTGCCGGTGCCGACGGCAACGGTACCAGTCATTAATGTGGTTGATTCAACGGGTGCGGCTATCCCGGCAACAGCGGCTAATCCCGTGTTGATTTCAGTGTATTGGAATAATGGTACGGTACTTTATAGCCAAATATCCGAATCCCTTCCCGGACCATATTCTAATATTGCAGTTCCGGCGGAACAGGACCTTTTTCCAGCTCTTTATCCTACTTATAGTGTGCTCATTAAGTCCACGTGGAATGTTCCAATGCCCCAGTGCTGCAACCAGAACATCAATGTGCTCACCAACGCCCAACAATATGTCGTTGGGCCTTTACATGGCGGAGGTACAACCGCTCCTGTGACGGTCACCCTGAACACTACGACAACGCCAGCAAATTGCGGCAACGCCGATGGCCTTGTCAGCGATGCCAAGACAAACGCCTTGCTCTCAGGGGCTACGGTGACCCTGGCAGGTGTTTATCAATCGACCAATGGCATCGGCCAATTTACCTATCAATGTGCCGGAACGCCGGCGCCGCCTCCTTATGATGTCCCCGTTGGAGTGGACACCATAACAGCGTCCGAGCCAGGGTATTATCCCTTTTCCAGCGCGGGTAATAATTATTACACGGCAACCGGAGGGGACAATGTTGCAGCCAGTACCCTGACTCATTTGGGGACCATAGATCTATGGCCCATTGGGTATACCACGATCAGCGGCAGGGTCGTTGAAAATGTGAATGGCGTCGATTTTGGTGTGGCAGGCGTACCGGTCGTTCTCAGACAGTGGAACGGAGTCAACCTCACAACAACGACCCAAGGTGATGGGTCCTATGTATTTAATAACCCTAATACTGTCCTGGAAACATGGCCGCCTACAGCATTGATTGGCAATGCAGCCTATAATCAGACACCGCGCCTTGACATCCTGTCCATCACCGCCACCAGTTCCTATAGCGCTTACACCAGCACCGCTTTCCCCTTAACGGCAGGTACACCGTATAACGTCCCTGACATCGTACTGACGCCACCGGGAGGCGCGTGAGACCATGGGGGCACGCATGAACAACAAGGGGTTTACCTTAGTCGAGACGGTCACGGTCCTGGTCATCATCGGTATTTTTATCAGCTTCTTTTATACACTATGGTTTCTCAACTGGCAGGCCTGCGAAGGTTTTCTGGCCCGTGCTGATTTTGGGCAGGAAATGGACCACACCATCGATCAAATTGCTGATGATGGCCGATTTGCCAAGACAATTACCGTAGGCAATACGGACACCACCAAAGAAACGACGATCACAGATCCCAGCGGCAATGTAAGCAAGTACACCATGAGCAATAATGGACAATTGACCATCACGCGCGGCCTGAACGCCCCGGAAACCGTGACTGAAAAGCTTGATTATGCCAATTCAAATTTCGCGCAGGACACCAATGGGGCCGGCCTTATTGTCACGATAGCCATGACCGACCAGATTTTCGGCCATCCTGTGGCATTAAGCTCAGAAATAACAATATACCCGCGTAATTAATAAGAAAATGAAATTATCAAATAACAACTCTGGTTTTGTGCTGCTCTTAAGTCTGGTCCTGCTTATTTTTTTAGGGTTATTGCTCGAAGCCTCTTCGTTACGCTCAAATATTGAATTGCAGGAGAGTATCAGCCGCCTGGACTCTCAGCGGGCCTTTAACGCGGCGGAGTCTGGATTGGCCGCCGCTATTGATCAGCTGCGGATCAATTCAAAATGGGATCCAGGGACTGCCGCGTCACCCGGGACCCCGCCGTTGATGAATGGTGTCGCCCTTGTCGATGATACCAATCCTTCGGATAATACCAATCCCACCCTAAATAAAAAAGTGGGCTATTATTCCGTGTTGGTCAAGACCGCACCGGACTTTGAACATTTTCAATCGGTATGGATCAAGTCCATCGGTTATAGCCAAGACCCAGGCGTTCAACCGCAGATCATGCGCTCTATTTTGGCCCAGGTCGTGGTGGAAAGTCCAACCAACTTCTTTCTTTCAACGGCAGGTAATTTGAATATTCTCAGCGGCGCCGACATCAACAGCAGCATCATTGGGAATAATATCAACTTTGTTGTTAACCCGGCGTTGCCTTCTCCCCAAAATAATATTACCATCGGAGGGACTGTCTTTTATCTCCAGAGTGTGAATGGTAACGCCAACCCCGCGGTCATTATTGATCCTCCTGACGGGGGCAAGACGGATCCTTCACCCACGGAGACCTTCAGCGGCGTTGACACGGATTCTTATACGAGTCTTGCCCAGAACGGGGGGACCTATGTTGACGGCGACCTCACTGTTAATGGGGACATCAATATCAACAATGCGCAATTTCAGAGTGCCAATGGGACTCCCAATGAAAATGGCGTTGTTTTTGCCACCGGCGATATCCATATTTCAGGAACAGTTGAAAGTTCCATGCTTTTTGTGGCCGGAGGGGATGTTTACCTGGATGGTGATGTGGTCGTTCCTGACAGCGACGGACTGGATCCCCAAGATAATCCCAATGCCCCGCAAATCGGTATTCTGGCCAAAGGCAATATGATAATCCCTCAAGCATCTCCGGTGGGCACCATTGATGCCTTTCTCATGGCCGACGGTGGTATTAATGGATTGGAGGGTGGGGTCTTGCAGGCGCTTGGCAATAAATTATCCAAAGGGGATTTGACTATCATGGGTGCCATTGCTGTCCGCGGGAATGGTGTTACAACGGCGGTCGATCTGGATGCCTACACCACGCGCACGTATACATACAATACCCAATTTCTCAACAACGTTAAGATTCCTTTTTTGCCTGCGATCACCCAGGTTGAAACCTGGCAGGAAATCAATCCTCAATGTGATTTTACGCAGACTATCCCGGCCCAACCCAATCTTGCTACCGAGCCCAATGGGCCCTGTTAAGGGTCCGTGATCAGGAAGCCCGCCTTGACACCTGTCGTGGGGGATGTTATACTTTCTCGTCGAAGGGTAGTCGGAGAATGAAAAAATATTTTGAACTAAGAAGCTACAACCCTATTAAACACAGACATTTATAAAAATATGAAAAAAGCCATTCTTATCCTCATTTTTTGTCTATTGATGGCCAAGACCTCTTTTGCCCAAAATAATGTGGAGGGCATGAGATTTTTGACCATCAATGCCTTGATGCAATATGGCCAAAAGCTTTATGATCGCGGGGATTTCAATGGGGCGACGGCTGTCTTTGACCATGTGTTGATTTACGATGGTCATCAGGCACAGGCCTTGCGATATCTTAAAGAGATGGGACATTCACCGTCCCCGATGACCGGTTTGACTGCCCGTTCAACGCTGGATACTTTGGACACCCGAAGTTTGGCGCAGGCCATTGAGGCTAAAAAACAATCGATAGAAAAATTGAGAGCTCAAATCAAGCAGCTACGTGCCCATATTGCCTCTCAACTCAATTAAGGATGTGATTATGCTTAGAAGTTTCGGGATGGTGGTTTTGATTACTTGCTTTGGGCTTTCCAGTGTTGATGCCGCAAGGGCGACCGAGATCATTAATAGCTCACCCATCATTGTCCAACCGTATGAAGTGCAATCTCTAAATCAGGAAGTCATGGACCGTGACCGGCATAATCGTGACGAGGAAATTGCCATCCAAAATCTCATCGAGGCAAACAACAAGCTGACCCAGCAGGCATTGGCAGCCCAGCAAGATGTGGGTTTATCCAAAGTCAATCAGACCATGCTTGATTACCGCAATGCGCTCTTGGCACGTGACCGTGCCCGCATCATCGCTAACGGTGAACTTTGGGGAAATTCACGCTACGGTGATTTGATTGCCTTGACTGAAGATACGGACGATATCACTGTTCACCAGGATTTGGTGGCTAAAAGTGATTTGCTGGCCCAGAAATACCAGATGCTGACAGACCTCAAAGATGAAATGACAAGCTTAAATGACAAGTTAAGCCACCAGGATAATGAGACGTTAAATCAAAAGGACACCCTCATTGCCGGCTACAAGAAGATTGCCTTGGAACAACAAGACAAGGTCCAGATGCTCGTCTCAAGACTGGATGCGTTGGACCAAAAAATTGCCCATTTTGATGATATCATCGCCCAGAAAGACAAGCAGATCTTTCAATTGAGGGAAAACCTGGCGACAGTCCAGAATGAAGTGGCCACGAAAAATGAATTGATTGATGACCAGAAAACACAAATAGCCATTTTGCAGGGAAAGTCCCAAGAGATGGCCCTTAAAGACCAGCAGATCAAGTCCCAATCCGCCCAAATCGCCAGACTTTCAGAGCCAAGCAATCTGCAGGGGGACCTCCTTTCTCTAAAGAGCCAACTTAAGGAACAGGTCGAAGACTTGAAAGCCAAGGATGAAATTATCAAGGACCAAAAGAACCAGATAGATCTATTGCGCCAAAACATCCAGGCGCCTGCCCCTACCCATGGAAATGTAGAATTGCCACCAGTCATTGTAAATACGCCTTCAAACCCGTTGCGACCGGCATCCAGCGCCCAATTATCACAGAAGCAGGAACAAGTTGATCTGTTGAAGGAAGAGCTTGAGAATAAGATCACCGAGTTAAACAAGCTGGGGGAGGCAGTTTCTGCCAAAGATAAGATAATCAAGCAGCAAGAAACCCAGATAGTTGCTTTGAGGACAGAGCCGTCGGTAGAACCGAATGCCAACGTCAACGGTAATGCCAATGCAGAGCTCATTAAATCACAGGCGGCGCAAATAGCCAGTTTGACCGATCAATTAAAAATCCAAAGTAGCGCCTTTGGCGACATCCAGTCCAAGATCGCTTCCCTTAAGGTGAAGATCAGAAATCAAATGCAGCTTCAAGCCGATCAAATGAAAGCCAAGGATGAATCCCTCCGCTGGTCAAAGCAGATGTTGGCCGCGGCCAAGGATAAAGCTGAATACTTTAAATTAACGGCCCGACAGGAGAAAATAAAGCTGCGTCAACTTCAGGACGACATTCAACAGGTCAAGAATGAATTCGCCCAACGCTCCCAAAATTATGATCAATTTGAGAGATCTTTTACATCCCTTAAAGACCAGGTGGGCCATTTGTTCGCGCAATTAGCCCATAAACAGGGCCAGGTTGATTTATTAAAAGAAGAACTTGAAAATAAAATTACTGAATTGAAGAATCAAGGATACCAGGACCATCAGCGGCAACAGGACTTAAAGGACCAGCTTCAGCAAAAGGAAGGTCAAATTGTTGCCATGAAGGCAGAAATCCTCTCTATTCTGCAGAAGCAGACCAATAAGGACGTCGACAATCAAAAAACTACGACCGAGTTAACGGACCGGGTTAGTTTGGCCAAACAATTGATCGATTTGCAACAGCAAGAAGCATCGCTCTTGGATGAAAAAGGCAGTCTTGAAGAGCGGGCCAATAACATTTTTGACCGTCATTTTTCCGCTTTTGAAAATAGAATGAAGACCTTGGTCGCCAACCGCCGGATCGAAGACATGGATTGGCGCAATCAACTTGAAACATTACAAAATATCTTGAGCCAGAAACAGCAAGAGATTGAGTCCTTCAAAGAACAACTCCAAGAGAAGATCGCCAATGAGCAAAACCAGGCGGAACTTCAAGGGGTCATTGATAACTTAAGAGCACAGCTGCAAGACGAAGAAAATCAAATCAGCGCTATGAAAAGAACCGTCCTTTCAGACCAGGCTTCCCAAGCGCCGTTAGCCTCTTTGCGGCAAGCATTGACCGATGAACAGAATAGGGAAAGTTACTTAAAGCAAGAGTTAGCGTCCAGAGATGCCCAATCCAAACAAATGACCTTGATCATTGCCCAGTACCAGCGTCGTTTGGAAGCCAGGGACAGCGCGTATAATGAAGAGCTCAAAAGCCGCCTGCATTCCAAAAGTGATTTAACTCAACTGGAGGCCCAGATCACCTATTTGAATACCCGTCTGCAGCAAAAAGAAGCTGAGCTTGTGAAAGCCAAAAAGGAGATCTACGACCTGCGAGACCTGGCCAATAGCAAGGACAGGGACCTTCAGGCCAAGGACTTGACTCTAACCATCATGCAACAGAAGACAAGGATGGGGAGAATTAAAGAATATCAGGACAAGATCGATCAATTAGAGTCGACCAATGGCACCCAAGCCCAGGAAATCAAGGGGCTTAAAACCCAATTGGCCCTGGTCACCCAAGAGCTTAATGGCATGCCTAGCAGCGACGAAGTTAATTTCCTAAGGACAGGTTTGAAAGAGGCTACCACACAGCTCAAAGAGAAAGAAGCCATGTTGGCCCAAATTAAATCCAATGCCGATGAATATGAAAAAGAATTCAAGGCGCAGACATTGGAATTTAAAAGCTTGAAGGAACAATTACAAAATGCCTATGAGGAAATCAGCCGCAGGAATGAAGATTTGAAATATAAAAACCTGGAAGTGACCCGTCTCAAGGAACGTTCCGCGATCGCCGGGGGCGATCTGGGGGGCCAAGTGAAGACACTCACCCAAAAACTGGAGATGGCGGATAGGGAACTGCGCAGTAAAAACCATGAAAATAAGGTCGAAGCCCTTGAGGCCCAATTAATGAAGGCCAAGGCAGAGATCAAGGACCTGCGCGAGCGCTTAAATCAGTTCATTGCTCCGTCTGCCAGCGACCCTGTCAGGGAGAAATTAAAACAGGCGTTGGCAAAGATTGATGAACTGGGCGGAGTTATAAAAGTTTTGTCACATAAATTGGAGGAATCCGGGCAGACGGCGAATCTGTCCGTCAAGGAGTAAGCGCACCTTTAAGGGCCCGTGACAAAATAACTATGCCATTTGGCTGGCGGCTTTTGGCCCATAGCTGCGTTCTCATCGCTCACATACTCGCCGAGTATGCTCGCTCTTCGAGCCTTGCTAGGGACCAAAATCCACTCAACCAAACATCACATTTATTTTGTCACTGACCCTAAAGCGGGGCAATCGATTGGATTGTGTCTAATAGGTCCTTGGTATTGATAGGTTTTAAAAGGTACGCTTTGACGCCATGACGCTTAAAGAGAGGTTCAGTTTTTTCCATAGCGGACAGGACTACGACGGGGATCACGGCCAATTGAGGATCAGTTGATTTTTTTAATATAAATTCATATCCATCCATATCCGGCATTTGGACATCCAATAAAATCACATCAGGCACCTTGCCTTTGAGCGTCTCTAAAGCTTCCTGGCCGTTTTTGGCCGTCATGATGGCGTAACCTTTGTCCTCAAGCGTGCGCCTGGCAAGCTCGATAACGGTACGATCATCGTCAACAATCAAAACACATTTAGACATAAGCTTTGTCCTTATCAAAGTTATTCGCAACATGAATTGTGCGTAGGTCCTCATACCGGACATTCGCAGTTGCTCGGGCGGACCTTGTGTCCGCCCATTTTCATTCTTTATTAAATCAGCAGGTTTGTCAATATTTAGCTGATATTTTGGCATTATCGTATATAATACGCCCAACGAAAGGACATTCATGCGTAAACAAAAGATCACCATTTCAGTCATTGGTGGAAGCAGCATCAGTTCCAAGGTCGAGGATTTAGCCGAGGCCGTCGGCAAAATGATCGCGGAACTTGACTGCATCCTTGTCTGCGGAGGATTGGGCGGCGCCATGGAGGCCGCGGCCATGGGCGCAAAAAAGGCCGGAGGTCTGACCATCGGTATCCTGCCCGGCAAAGACAAGAGGGACGCTAATTCTTATATAGATATTTCATTGCCGACCTCGATTGGCTATGCGCGTAATACCATTGTCGCCTGTTCGGCGGACATTATCGTGGCCCTTCCCGGCAGTTTTGGCACCAATTCAGAAATATGTTACGGCCTGGTCTACGGTCGCCCGGTCATTGATTTAGGCAATTGGAACATCGAGGGAATGATCGATGTCAAGAATGTGATAGAGGCCCAAGAGAAAATTAAGAAGCTCATTAAGAAAATCCAGAATGCCTGAACTTCCGGAAGTTGAAACCATTGTCCGCGATTTAAGCAAGTCCCTCGCCCATAAAATATTTTCTGATGTGGTTGTTCACGACACTTTTCTCCTGCGACAGAATAAGAATGATTTTATCCGGCGACTTAAGAGCCAGCCCATTGTCAAAATCACGCGCCGCGGCAAGGCCGTGATCATCCATCTGGCTTCCGGTGAATTCTTAGTCATCCAACTGATGATGACCGGGCAGCTGATTGCCGGCGCCCCCAAGGACAGGCATACCCGTATCACCTTTAATCTGGCCGATGGCGGCCAGCTTTTATATAACGACCAGCGGCGCTTCGGCCAAATAAGGGTGGTTGAGCTTTTAAACCAAATCCAGCATTTTAATCTTTTAGGGCCGGAGCCTTTTTCCGATACATTTAGTCCCGCCTATATGCGTGAGGCCTTGCGCAACAAGAAGCGTCCCATCAAGAATGTCCTTCTCGACCACACCTTTGTGGCTGGAATAGGCAATATTTATGCCTGTGAGATCCTTTTTCGTAGCGGGCTTAGCCCCAAACGGCAGGCGTGCCGGCTCAAGATGGCTGAGATCAACCTTCTTCATGGCCAGATCATTGAAGTGCTTAACGAGGCCATATTCCACCGTGGCTCGTCCATGCGCAATTATCGCGACGGGGGTGGTCAAGAAGGCCACTTTAAAGAAAGGCTCGCTGTTTATGCCCGCGAAGGCTTACCCTGTCCTCGCTGTCAGAAACCGATTGTGCGCATCACCCAAGCCGGCCGAAGCACATTTTATTGTGGGCAATGCCAAAAATAATGATACAATTTAAATAAATAATGGAAAAGATCCAAAACATATACAAAGTCCTTCTTAACGAACAGCTCTGCCCCAAATATTGGCGTTTGGTCTTTGAAGCGCCTAACTTGGCCCTTGAGGTCAAGCCCGGTCAATTTGTCCATATCCGCACCGATGAAGACGGCCTGCAGCCCTTTTTCCGCCGGCCTTTCAGCGTCTATCGGGCCCGGAGGGACGTTGAGATCTTCTACGATGTGGTTGGCCCGGGAACTAAATTACTTTCCTTAAAAAAGAAGGGGGACACCCTTGATGTGCTTGGTCCCTTGGGCGTCCCTTTCACGATGCCCCCTGACGGCACCAAACAGATTGTCATGATTGCCGGCGGCATCGGCATTGCTCCCATGCTTATTCTCTCTGATGCGTTAAAGAATAAGAAATATGACATCCACCTGCTCTTTGGCGGCCGCGACCGTGAACATGTCTATCCCATGCAGGAATTCAAGGACAACGGCGTCAAGGTGCATCTGGCCACAGATGACGGCTCCGTCGGTGCTAAAGGCCGTGTGAGCGTCTTGTTTGATAAGATGGCCAAGGACCCCGCGGGAACATATATTTATACCTGTGGCCCCAATCCCATGATGAAATCCGTGCAGGCCTTTGCTGCCCAACACAACCTTGGGGCCCAAGCGGCATGCGAGGAGATCATGGCTTGCGGTTTAGGCGCGTGCTTAGGCTGTTCCATCGAGACCACGCACGGCTTTAAGACCGTCTGTTATGATGGGCCGGCGTTTAATTTGGCTGAAGTGAAATTTCATTGATATGAATTTATCCGTCACTATTGGCAATATAACTTTCAAGAATCCCGTGACCGTTGCCTCCGGCACCTTTGGTCATGCGGAGCGGTATTACAATCTCGAGGAAGTCAAACGCCTGGGCGCCATTGTGCCTAAGACCGTGACCTTTCATCCCCGGGTCGGCAATCCGCCGGTGCGCATTTTCGAAACACCCTCCGGAATGATCAACGCCATCGGCATTGAGAATCCAGGCATTGATGGTTTTATCGCCCAGAAATTACCTGCGTTAAAGACCATTGGCGTGCCGTTGATCATCAGCATTTTAGGGCACAGTGAAGAGCAATTTGTCGGCATCATGGAAAAATTAAACGGGCAGGAGGGGATCGCAGCCATCGAGCTTAATTTATCCTGCCCCAATCTCAAGCACAAGGTCCTGGTGGCCCAGGACCCGCAAGCCACCACCCGTTTAGTTGGGCAAATGAAATCCTTGTCTAAATTCCCCATCATTGCAAAATTATCACCTAATGTAACGGACATCGCCGAAATCGCCCTCGCTGCTGAAGCTGGCGGCGCAGACGCCGTGAGCCTGGTCAATACTTTTACTGCCATGGCCATTGATGTCAAGACCCGCCAGAGTCGCATTGGTAATTTCACCGGCGGCTTATCCGGCCCTGCGATCCGTCCCATTGCGGTTTATATGGTGCAGCGGGTCGCTTCCCACGTTAAAATCCCTGTGATCGGCATGGGCGGCATCATGAGTGCCTGTGATGCCCTGGAATTCCTGATCGCAGGAGCAAGCATGGTGGCCGTCGGCACCGGCAATTTCATCAATCCCCGCGCTCCGGTTGATGTGCTGGAAGGGATTGAATCTTTCATGAAAGAAAACAAGATCACCGATATTCGGGAGATCATTGGAAGTTTGAGAAAATGAAAAAGCCTAAAGCCGCACAATTAATTCTCGCCCTGGACCTTGATTCCTTTGAGGAGGCCCAAAAGCTGATCGACACCTTGGGCGATTCCGTTGATGTCTTTAAAGTGGGCAGCCAAATGTTCACCGCCTACGGCCCTTTTATTACCCGTTATTTGCAGTCTAAGGCCAAAAAAGTTTTTTTGGATTTAAAATTTCACGACATTCCTAACACCGTGGCCTCGGCCGTCAAGAGCGCGGTGAGTTTAAGTGTTAGCCCCAGCCAGGATGCAGATTTTGCGCCTCTATTTATGTTGACTGTCCACACCTGCGGCGGCAAGGAAATGCTCGAAGCTGCGGTAGTAGCTGCCCAAACCCAGGCCAAGGCACTGGGAGTGCCGCGGCCACTCATCGTCGGCGTGACGGTGTTGACCAGTACCGCTAAAGAGGTCAATCTGGAAAGTTTGGTCCTGGAGCGTGCCCGGTTGGCCAAGCAGGCTGGTCTAGATGGTGTTGTTGCGTCTGTCGAAGAGGCCTCCCGGATCCGTAAAGAATTAGGGGAAGATTTTTTGATCGTAACCCCGGGCATCCGGCCAACGGAGGCCTCCTTAAACGACCAGAAACGCGTGGCAACGCCCCAAGCCGCGATCCAGCAAGGCAGTAATTTCCTCGTGGTAGGCCGTCCTATCATCCAAGCTGCTAACCCACGCGCCGCCGCGTTAAAGATTTTACAAGAAATGAAAGATAGTTCCCCCTCTTTAACATAAAGAGGGGGCAGGGGGAGTTCATGAATCTTTTCATCAAAAAACCTATCAGCCAATTAATTGAAACCGCCGAAGGCGGCCCCTACCAATTAAAACGCTCCCTGGGCGCCCTAAATCTCGTTTCCTTAGGCATCGGCGCCATCATTGGTGCCGGCTTGTTTACGTTGACCGGCATGGCCGCCTCAGAAAACGCCGGACCCGCTGTCGTGCTTTCTTTCGTGGTGGCTGCTATAGGCTGCACTTTTGCGGGGATGTGCTATAGTGAATTAGCTTCCATGATCCCCGTGGCTGGCAGTGCGTATACCTATGCTTACGCGACCATGGGGGAGTTCATTGCCTGGATCATCGGTTGGGATTTGGTTTTGGAATACGCGGTAGCTGCGGCTGTTGTCGCTGTGGCTTGGTCAGGATATGTCAGTTCTTTTTTACAGGACATGGGGATTACCATTCCTCCTCGGCTGGCTGCCTGTCCGTATGATATCATCACCCTGGCAGATGGAAGCCAGGTGCATGGCATTGTCAATATTCCGGCCATGCTGGTCATTGTGGTCATTTCAATTTTACTGATGCTGGGCATCAAGGAATCAGCAAGTGTCAACGATGTGATTGTGATAGTTAAACTGGCCGTGGTGCTGACCTTTATTATCGTTGGGTTTCATTATTTAAAACCGGCTAATTATGTCCCATTTATTCCCCCCAATACCGGGCATTTCGGGGAATTTGGCTTTAGTGGCATCATGCGCGCGGCTGGGATCATTTTCTTTGCTTATATCGGCTTTGATACGGTTTCAACCGCGGCCCAGGAAGCGCGTCATCCTCAAAGGGACATCCCGCGGGGCATTATCGGTTCTTTGGTCCTTTGCACTGTCCTCTATATTTTATTTTCCTTTGTGCTGACAGGCATGCTCAATTACAAGGCCATGAAGGGGGATGCAACTCCTGTGGCCACGGCCATTAATCTGACACCGTATCCATGGCTCAAGATTTTGATCAAACTTGGTATTATCGGCGGATTTACCTCGGTTATCCTGGTGATGCTCTTAGGCCAGTCGCGCATTTTTTATGCCATGTCACGGGACGGTCTTTTGCCCAAAATGTTCTCCGACATCCACCCCCAATGGCGCACCCCATGGCGATCCAATCTGCTATTCATGGTTTTCGTGGGCTTCTTCGCCGGTTTCTTCCCGATTTCCAAATTAGGCCATATGACATCCATCGGGACCTTGCTGGCCTTTATCATGGTCTGTTCAGGAGTCATGGTGTTGCGCTATACAAGTCCTGAGCTACCCAGACCTTTCCGTGTCCCTTGCTTCCCCTTGTTTCCCTTTTTAGGCATCTTGGTCTGCTTGGCCATGATGACTTCCCTCGAAGCCGACACCTGGTGGCGCCTAATCATCTGGCTCATCATCGGTCTAATTATCTATTTTACCTACAGCAGATTTAATAGTAGATTAAATAAAAAATTATGATAACCTTGTACAATAAATAAAGAATGATTCCCTCCCCCTCCGTGGGGAGGGCTAGGGAGGGGGGATCATAATCACCCCTAAATCCTATAAATTTATATGTCACCCCCGAGAGCTTTAATCGGGGGTCCAATTAAAGAATTGATCGATTTTTGACCATATTGGACAATAATTTACCGGGCAAGTAGCTCAACTGGTTAGAGCAATTGACTTACATTCAATAGGTTGAGGGTTCAAGTCCTTCCTTGCCCACCAGTTTTTTGCTTTACAAAATACCGAAGAGATACTAAGATATCGCTTCAAATACGGGGTCGTGGTGTAGCTGGTTAACACATCAGCTTGTCACGCTGAAGACCGCGAGTTCAAATCTCGTCGACCCCGCCATTAAACTCAAACCCTGTAAACACTTACGGGGTTTTTGCTTTTAACCTGCTTTAACCAATCTTAACGACTATAGACACCAGATGGACACCTGGGTGGACACCAGATTTTAGACCCCCTACCATCCCCCCCAAGGGCAGGAGTTATCCTAATAGGGGGCAGGAAAATATGCGACGAATTTTTGGGGTTTTATATGGCATTGTAGCTCTAGTGTTGGTTTCTCTGTGTGGGGTGAAAATTTATTTCCCAAATATGGATTTAAGGGTATGATTCTTAGATTGGCTATTGGGTATTGAATAGATTTGTAAGGAGCCCTTATTGGAGAAGTTACTCAAAATTCACATTTGTTGGTGGAATGTTCCACTTGCAAAGCTTATGTAAATGCAGAAGTATTGTATGATTATATTAGTGATACCGGTTGGTGGGGGCAATGTTTATATAGTTTTGTTTTGTGTCCTAAGTGTAAGGATGCTTTATTGATTACTCAAGATGATTTTGGTAAGGGGTGGGAGGCTCCAGAAAGAGTCTATCCTCCAAGAGATAAAAGAATCAATCCAAAGTTACCTGATCCGATAAAAGAATCGTTTCAGGAAGCAAGACAATGCTTCAATGCGAATGCTCATACAGCTACAGTCATCATGTGTCGAAAGACTTTGGAAGGTATTTGCAGTGTCCACAATATAAAAACAAAGAATCTATCAGAAAGTTTACTCAAAATGAAAGAAGTGGGAATAATTGATAAGAATTTATTTGAATGGGCTGAAGCGTTGAGAATTTTAGGAAATGAAGCTGCTCATGATGTAGATGTGATATTTTCTGCTCAAGATGCAAATGATGTTTTGGAATTCACGGATGCTATTATTGAGTATGTATTTACTTATAAAGATAGATTTAATGAGTTTCTCGAACGAAGAAAGAAGTCAAAAGAAACGGCAAAAGGGAAATAAGACGATGACTAAGTATTCACAATTTCCTCCTCAAAACGAGAATAAAAATAGGGGTCAACTCCCTATTTTCCATTTTAAATAATATTGTCAGTTCTCCCCAAGCTAATATAAGGCAATAAGTTAACAATTAATTCAGGTAATTCATTTCCCCTGCGAATGGGACAGTGGGGGATGAAATGTGTATTTACCGAGTAAGCTCCGCCAAATTTTCCTCTACTTGATCCCCTAGTTATACCCCAGTACAATTGATTCGTTTTGGTGCCCGCCTAAGATAGTGTTATGAACCTTCAGGAATTACAGCTTAATAAGAGCGAGAAAAAGTGTTTAGACGAGAAACAAATATACATTTTGGATGACGACGAGTCGGTGCGTCGCTCGCTTAAATTACTTATGGTTAGTTATGGCTTTGCGGTGGAGACATTTTCTTCTTCAGAGGAATTCTTTACGGGTGTATCTAATAGCACTGAGGGGTGTTTGATCCTAGACATTCATATGCCGGGATTGAATGGGTGGGATACACAGCGAAGACTTGACAAAGCAGGGTATAACCTTCCGGTCATTGTTATATCGGCTGATAAGGATGATAGTTTTAAGGAAAAGGCCTTAAAAGCGGGAGCCGTAGGTTATTTACAAAAACCGTTTGAGGACCACTATTTGCTCCATATGGTTAATCAAGTTTTTAATAAGACAGGATGAAAATAAGGGGGGTAGTAATGAATCAACAAACACAGAATAAAGCGCAGATTAGTAAAGGAAGTACAAAGAATCAACCTCATCAACCGGAATATAAAGATAAGACCATGCAAGGTCTTCAAGATGAGAAAAAGAATACTCAGTCTAAGATCAAATCCTCTGGAAACGACACTGCCGGTAAGCTTAAATCTAAACAAGGGCAAAGCTCAGGTGGCGAAGAAGGATGTGGTTGTTCCTAAGAAATAATGCGGTGTTTCATATTTTTAATTTTAGAGAAAGGATTTATATGGCACATACATTACCAAAACTTAATTACACGTACAATGCTTTAGAACCATATATTGATGCACGAACCATGGAAATCCATTACACCAAACATCACCAAGCCTATATTGATAATCTTAATAAAGCCATTAAGGGCAACGCTGAATTGGAAAGTAAGAATGTCGAAGATTTGTTATCCCATCTTACCGCTGTGCCGGAAGATATCCGTAATACCGTGCGTAATAATGGAGGAGGCCATGCCAATCACTCTTTGTTTTGGACTGTGATCGGCCCTAAATCAGATGGAGTACCTGTGGGTGAAGTAGCGT
>CAZKUL010000061.1:10067-15840 GCA_964555945.1 uncultured Planctomycetales bacterium | reverse complement strand
ACCGGTGTTTTCTGCCTGAGAAGCAGACGTCCTGACCAGGCTAGACGATGGGGCCAAATGAGATGTGAAAGGTAAGAATATCTCAAAGCTTCTTAAACGTCAACAAATATCGTTGGCCGAATTTCTAAGAGAAAAATTGAGATATCGGCACATCCCTAGAAATCAGGTTTATTAGCATTAAGGTTGACACTTGCCTTCTTAAATTTATAATCAGATGAAGGCCCCTCTACGCGTACCGTTTCCTGCCTTGGGGCGGGGAACAAGAATATAACCTTGACCCCTGGAGATTCTTTTGCCAACTAGTATCAGTATTGGATTTAGCCAGGACCCCAATCCTCAAAATGCCGTCTTACAGGCCTGTGTGCAGATCAAAAAAGAACTCGACACCGCTGAGAATGATTTGATCATTGTCTTTGCATCGCCCCAGTACATCATCCCTGAAACCCAATCCATCATAACCCGGACTCTCAAACCCAAACGCCTAGTGGGATCTTCTACGGGCGGGATCATACTCTCCAATGGGGTGACCAATCGCGGCATTGCCATTATAGGCATTAATTCCGATGAACTTCGCTTTGGGGTGTCTGCCATCAAGGACATTAATAATGAGGACATGCATTACACCGGATTTGACCTGGCCCGCAAAGCCGCTCAAGACTTAAACACCTCCCACCGGGAGTTGTTCATCACTTTTTCGGAAGGTATCGAAAGAAATGGGACCCAATTTATCCGCGGCGTTAAGGAGGTCTTGGGTGGCGGGTTTCCTGTCATCGGGGCCATTTCGAGTGACGATTTTAAATATAAAAAACTTACGCAACTCTTCCAGGACCAAATACTGCAAAATGCCGCGGTGGGCCTTTTAATAGGCGGCCCATTCCATCTGGCCCTTGGATGTAAGCATAGTTTTAAACCGCTGGGGAAACCACGTATCATCACGAACATGGACGGTCCTGTCATCCGCACCATTGATCATAAAGCGGCCGTGGACATTTATAAGCATTTTCTAGGCTCAGAGGTCGAAGAACTAAAAAACATGCCATTAAACTCCCATGCGGCCATGTACCCTTTGGGATTCTACCAGGAAGAAACCGGCCAATATTTGTTGCGTAACATTATTGACATCCTCGCAGACGGTAGTATCGTATGTCAGGAGGGCATTCCACAGGGGGCTGAAGTGCATTTGATGATCAGCGATCAGGAATCTTGCCACAATTCGGCCATTCAAGCCGCAGAATTTGTCAAAGTGTCTCTTGCGGACAGACCGGCGAAACTGGTGCTCATCTTTGAGTCCTTGGCTCGTCATAAAATCCTGGGACGCGGCGCTTTTGGTGAAATCCAGGCCATCAGGAACATTCTGGGTGTCGCGACACCTTTGGTAGGCATGTGCTCCTATGGTGAAATTGGCCCCTTTGACACGCTGGTTAATATAAAGAATATTTATTTACATAACGAGAGCATCCTCATGATGGCTATCTCTTAAAAAACATGAATATCTGGTAAATTGTCAAAGTAATTCTTAATACTGGATTCCGAGCTTCTGCGAGTGTCCGGTATGAGGACCCGCTTTCGCGGGAATGACCTAATTTGGCACCTATGGATAAAGTGACTGCTGATATTTTGACTGTGTTTGGGATCATTATTTTCGTCCTGGTCGGGGCCGCCATCTATCTTATTTTTGCAAACATCACCAAAGAGGACATTATTAAAGAAATGAAAGAAGCACACAAAAGACTGATGCGTTCTTTCGATGATCTAGACGAGCAGGCCAAAATGATCGTCCGCACAGACCTGGAGCTCAATAAAATCCGTGAAGAAATGGATAAACGTCTCGACGGCTTAAACGCCCTGCAGCGGACCTCCCGGCAAATGAGTCAGGCCTTGAATAAAGGGGAAATTTTTCAGAAAATATCTCCCAGCCTTTTTGAAGATCTGGGATTCTCCAGGGTATTAATTGCCACTATGGATGAGAGTGACGCATTAAAAATCCGCCTTCATTTGGGTTATACAGACAACCAGTCCGAGGGCATATTAAAAAACTTCTTCATTGAAGAGTCGCTCAAAAGTGCTCTTCAAAACATCCACTCTGTCTCTTCCATCAATGGATCCAATAAAGCCAAAGAAGTCCTCACCCATGCGTTTGAAGCGGAACATTTTATCCTGGCCCCGATTTTAACTCAACGGGGAAGTATCGGATTTGTATTCGCGGGAAACCGTTATAATTCACCAGCCGTGACCCAAGGCGATGAAGAATTAATCACCATCCTTTCCGGCCAGATAGGACAATCCATCGAGAATGCAGAGCTATTTGAGAAAGTCTTCCGTTCAAGCCAGGAATTGGAATTAAAAGTCGCGGACCGCACCAAGCAGTTGGCCGGGGCCCTACAAAAAGTCAATGAGATCAATAATAAGAAATCTGAATTTATCTCCGCCGTCTCCCATGAGCTGCGCACCCCGCTGACCTCCATCAAAGGATATGCCGCTATTTTGATCGCAGGTAAAATCGGGGAGGTCCCCCCCGCAGTCAAAGAACGATTGGCCAAAATCAACTCGCATTCGGATAATTTGGTGGCACTTATCAATGATCTTTTGGACATCGCCCGCATTGAATCCGGCCGCCAGGAAATGAAATTTGCGGCTTATAAGATCCGCAATATCATCGCGAACGTCGCCGACTTGCTCGCCCCCCAAATGACTGCCAAGGGCATTAAATTGCAATTCGATATTCCCGAAGAGATCGAAGATCTCTATGTCGACACCTCGCAAGTGGAACGTATTTTTATTAATCTCTTGAGCAACGCCGTTAAATTTACACCCCAAGCAGGGACCATCACCATCAGGGTGTCCCCTCAAAAAGACAAGGGCTATGTCGTCATCCAGGTTGCTGATACAGGTATCGGTATACCAGCCTCCGAAATACAAAAACTATTCAGCGAATTTTTCCGGGTTGACAATGAAATCAATCAACACGTCAAAGGCACGGGTTTAGGGCTGGTCCTGGCCAAGAATATCGTGCAAGCGCACCGCGGTAAGATTTGGGTCCAAAGCCAGGTGGGGATAGGTACCACCTTCTGCTTTACTCTGCCCTCTTCCCAAAAAGTGTTTGAAGAACAAGCCAGTCCTGAGATCCTCCTGGCGCTCAAACCGGATACTCAAAGCGCTCCGCCCGGAACCCCCAGCAAGGAGTTCACCTAATCATGCGTAAAGAACGAGTACTCATCATTGATGATGATCCTGATATCCGTGATGTGCTTGATTTGAGCTTGTCGGAACATTACACCATTTTTGCGGCCAGCAACGGTCTTGAAGGCCTGAATCTGGTCAAAACAAAGAACCCAGACTTAATCATCACGGATTACAATATGCCCGTGATGAACGGCCCTGAATTCTGCCGACAGTTGCGCCGTGATATCTTGCTGCGCCACCTGCCCGTGATCATGCTTACGGGAAAAGGGGAAACCAAGGACATGGTTACAGGGATAGAAGCGGGGGCGGATGATTATATCGTCAAACCATTTGAACCGGAAACACTGCTGGCCCGTATCCACATGATCTTAAAGCGAACCACCCGTTCTTTGGACGCCAACCCCTTGACCCACTTGCCTGGCAATGCATCCATCATGGAAGAGTTTCAAAATCATATTGACACCGGCAAACCATTCGCGGTGGGTTACGCGGATTTGGATAAGTTCAAAATTTACAACGATAAATACGGTTTCGAGCGCGGTGATGAGATCATCCGTTCACTGGCACGCGTTCTCATTGATGCCACCCAACAATTTTGTGGCGAGGACGCCTTCGTAGGCCACATTGGGGGGGATGATTTCGTCTTTATCTGTGCTGATGATAAAGCCGATGCCATCAGCCAGAATATCATTGATGCCTTTGATAGGTTGTCTCCCAGTTTCTATAACGAGGAAGATCGGGTCGCGGGCTTTATTATGGGTACTGACCGGCAGGGAAATGCCATTAAGACAGGTCTGGTTTCGGTTTCCATCGGCATTGTCAGCAATGTCAACCAAAAGATCACGCATGTGGCCCAGATCGGCGAGCTCGGCGCTGATTTAAAGAAACTGGCAAAATCGGTGGGAAAAAGTAATTTTCAGCGGGACCAACGGAAAAAATAAGATTTATGGATTGCAGACGACCGTATACTGGATCGTCGCTGTTCCGGGCGTAATATCACCTGCCGCACAACTGCCCTGTGTCTGACTTAAGATCGTTTGGCCGCCGGGAATAACATAGGCGATGCCATCGGGACAGGTCGTGCCTGAAGACACTGTCTCTGATAGGCACGAACCGCAATCATAGCCCACCCCTGATGGATCCTCAGAACATGCGCTATAAGAACAATTCGTCCCGCAGTCGGCCCCTGTGCCGCAACTTGGGCTGCCGCCGCCCAGAAGGAAGTCGCACGCGGGTTTACAGGTTGAACACGCCGCATAATTAGTAATGGTCAATGTGAATGTTTCCTCGCACGCATATCCATCGCTTGTAGAAACACAACTTCCAGCGCCCGGACAATCTCCGCTCCCACAGGTGCCTCCGCAACCGTCAGGCGCCCCGCACCCCGTGCAATTGGGCGTACAACCGCATTGATTGGGGGTCCCACCGCCACCACAGGTATTAGGAAATGGACAATAGCCATTTGAACATCTGCCAGTGCATCCATCCGAATCCCCACAATTTTTGCCGGCGCAATTAGGTGCGCAAACACAAGATCCGGGACTGCCGGAACTATTACATGTCTGGCCGGAGGGACAGCCGCCGCCATTAGGCCCACAAGCATTGCCGCAATTATCAGTACCGCAGGCACTGCTTGCACAAGGCGGATTGGAGGTACAACAGGCTCCCTGATAACAAGTTTGACCTGCATGACAGCCTATCGGTGATTGACATTTACCGCCGCAACTGTCATCATCCCCGCATTTTTTGCCGGTACAATCAGGTGTACAGGTACATGTGCCGGGTACGCCGGAGGTTGAACTGCTGCATGATTGACCGCTAGGGCAGCTTCCTCCGTTGCTCCCGCAAACATTGCCGCAACTGTCAGTTCCACATCCATTAGAAGTAGGACAGGCCGTGGCTGGAGAACAGACGCATGTACCTGGGCCGCTGTTCGTATTGCAGACCTGCCCCGAGGGACAGGTACCGCAAGGGGCCCCACAACTATCAATGCCGCACGTACTGCCAGCACAAGACTTGGTTGGAGAACAACATTGCCCCGCGCTGCATTCTTTTCCTGCTGGACAGGTGCCGCAACCATTAGGATTGCCGCAGGTATCCGCACCGCACACAGCGCCGCTGGGACATACGCCCGGCGTTGTGCAGGGTTGGCATGTGCCGGGGACACCCGGAGTGCTACTATTACAGATGTCCCCCGCGGGGCAGCCGCCGCCATTCTCGCCGCAAACATTATTGCAACTGTCCGTGCTGCACCCATTAGACGACGGACAAGCTGTGGTAGGCGTGCAATAACACCAACCATTTTTACAAGTCGTTCCCGAGGGGCAATCCACAGGCGAACTTAGCGTACACGGAGTGTCGCAATTATCTTCGCCACTGCTTCCGCACTCCACTCCCGCTTGAGTCACTAAATTGCAAGAACCATTTGGAACACAAGTACACCAGCCATTCGTACACGTCGTTCCCGTAGGGCAGCCCACGGGCGTACTCAGCGTACAAGGATTGCCACAATTATCTTCGCCGCTGTTTCCGCATTCCACTCCCGCTTGAGTCACTAAATTGCAAGAACCATTTGGAACACAAGTACACC
>CAZKUL010000061.1:0-9967 GCA_964555945.1 uncultured Planctomycetales bacterium | reverse complement strand
AGCCATTCGTACACGTCGTTCCCGTAGGGCAGGCAATAGATGGAGCAATCGTGCAAGGATTGCCGCAGTTATCTTCGCCGCTGTTTCCGCATTCTTCCCCCACTGGTAAATTACAAGTTCCGCAAATACATTGGCCGTTAACACAGCTTTCTTGTGTTGCACCGTTCATGGGGCAAGCATTTCTGTTGCCAATACAGATATTGCGACAAACCGAATTATAACCTAGCGTATTATCACACGGCGAACTTGAAGGAACAATACAAGTGCCGGTTTGAGGATCGCAATTGCAGGTGCCGAGACCCCCATTAACACCGCTGCATAACTGCCCATCAGGGCAATTACCATCATTATTTCCGCAAATATTCCCGCAATTGTCTGTGCCACAACCATTAGACGCCGGACAAGCTGGTTTCGGCACACAAATAATTTGCTCACATTGTCCCGAAGAATTGCATGTTTCGCCTGAAGGACAAGTCCCGCATCCATTGGCATTTGGGCAGGAATCCGGGCCGCAAGACTTATTCACACAGCCCGTTCCTAGTGTACATGCCCCTCCCGGCGAACATCCCGTTCCGTTCCAAGAAGTCCCGGAAATACACTGACATTCCTCACTGGGAGGCATGCTGGAATCGCAGTACATATTAGGACCGCAATACACGGCTACGCATCCTGTCCCATTAAACGTTTGGCATGCGGGACAATAAGCACAACCTTCGGTTTGGGAAACATAATAAGCCCCTGCAAAACACTGACACGTGTTGAAGCCCGGGTCTCCTGACGTCGTGTCGAAATACATGTTGGGAGGGCATTGGATGGCCACACATGTAGTCCCGTTATAGGTTTCCCCTTCCGGGCAATAGGCACACCCTGTCCCATTCCAAAAGGTACCTGCATTACAATCACAGGACGTACATGTGCCATTGGGAGAGGCATTGGTAATCGCGGAGCAGTCCAATCCATCGGCGCAGCCGCAGACGCCCTGGGCATTGCACACTTCGCCTGTTGGACATGGACCGCAGGGAGTTACGCTTGAACAACTGATCTCGTAGGCCCCAGGGCATGTCTTGCCAGCGCCACAGGAACTGCTCTTACCTACCCCCGGACAAAATGCCCCTCCAAAAGCGGGCGCGGGGCATTCACAGGCACCATAGATGGTGGCAGGACCAGAACCGGAAGGGCAAGTGACAGGACACCAACCGCCAGCGACAGGGGTAGGATTCTTCCCCATAACCACGGTGGTAACAGTATTAAAATAACCTTGCGCGGAATTATGCACCTGGTCAAGCAACGCATTACGGCTAAAGCTGGCAATGACCACGACCGCCACGACCGCTAAAAGCAAAAGGTACTCGAGCGTCGTCTGCCCACGCCTAGGATTATGAACTGCGGGTATTTTCATGTGTTCCTTGAGCTAGTACCCAAAGTCTTAGATAATACAAATATAACACATTAATACAGGGTTGGCAAAAATTAGGAAAATTTAGGTAAGGCTTTTAAGACTATGGGTGACCTCCGCCATCTGACGGTCACCAAAAAGATAACTCGCGGTAATCAAAACGTGCGCACCTGATTGCACAGCCATTGGGGAGGTTTTGGCATTGATACCGCCATCTACGGCAATGTCTCCATTAAAGACTTCCCTCAAACGGCTGAGTTTAGGCAAAGCCTCAGGCATAAAGGACTGGCCAGCAAAACCAGGATTCACCGACATGATTAAAACACCATCGCAGTCCTTTAATATATCTTCGCACAGTGGCGTGCCTGGATTAAAGACCACAAACGCTTTCTTACCCCATCCACGGACCTTCTTTAAATCAGACTGTAGGGCTTTGATGTCCACTTTATCTGTTTCCTTGGGCCATTGATTCCATTGGCGGGATGATGCCCGGCGTTCTCCATAGCACTCTACCTGGATCTGGATGATGTCTGCCCCCGCCTTTGCGTAACTTTCAAGATAAGCACCCGGATGCTCGATCATCAAATGTGTTTCTATGGGGAGCCTGGTATTTTTGCGCACCGCCTCTACAATCACCGGGCCAATGGTCAGATTAGGGACAAAATGCCCGTCCATGCAATCGATGTGAAAACGGTCCACGCCCGCCTCTTCACAGCGCTTGATGTCACGGGCCAAATTGCCGAAATCAGCGGAGAGTATACTGGCTGAAACTTCGATGGGTTTAAACATACGTGAATCCCATTGAGCGAAGAATGAATAAAAAATGCGTGGGGAGGGGGTCGAACCCTCACGCCTTACGGCACACGCCCCTCAAACGTGCGCGTATACCAGTTCCGCCACCCACGCAATTAATTAATTTTGTTAAGGGAATCGGGGACAGGGATTAGTTAATATGTATTGTTGTTTTATCCCCTAATCCTTACCCCTTATCACCCATCCCTACCCCTAGCACCTAATCCCTAACATTTAAAGCCGCGGCGATGAAGCCTTTGAACAGGGGGTGCGCGCTGTCGGGTTTAGATTTGAATTCAGGATGAAATTGGCAGCCGACAAACCACGGGTGGTCCTTGATCTCGATGATTTCCACCAAGTCCCGTTCAGGATTGACCCCTGCAATGACCAGGCCTTTTTGCGTCAACTGCTCACGATACGCATTATTGAATTCATAACGATGGCGATGGCGCTCGGTGATCTTGGCATTCTTATACGCCTCAAAACTTTTAGTGTTCTTTTCCAAAACACAACTGTAGGCCCCCAGGCGCATGGAGGCGCCCAGATTCTTGACTTCCTTTTGCTCCTCTATCAGACTTATCACAGGATGGGGCGTTTCCGCATCAAACTCCGTCGAATTGGCCCCTTTGAGACCAGCCACATGGCGGGCAAACTCGATGGTGGCAATCTGCATGCCTAGACAAATGCCGAAAAAGGGGATATTATTTTCCCGCACGTATTTGACGGCAGCAATCTTACCCTCAATGCCGCGGCTGCCAAACCCGCCGGGGATCAAAATCCCTTGCGCATCTTTCAGGTATTTCTTGAAACCAGCCCCTTCCACCTCTTCGGAATCGACTTTTAAAATACTGACCCTGGCATTATTTGCAATCCCGCCATGCACCAGGGCCTCATAGATGGACTTATACGCATCTTGCAAAGAAATATATTTGCCTACCACCGCGATTTTAACTTCTTTGGCCGGAGAGCGCAGGCGCTTTAAAACGCCCTCTTCCCAACTTTTGATGCCGCGGTCCGCCAGTTTAATATTCAGCTTCTTTAAAATAAGATCATCTAAGCCCTCTTTCTTAAGGGCAGAAGGCACTTCATAAATGTGTTTCACATCCGCGGCTTCAATGACAGCCTCCACATCCACATTGCAAAACAAGGCGATCTTCTCGCGCTGTTCCTGGGAAATGGGACGTTCAGTACGGCACATCAAAATTTGAGGGATGATCCCGATTTCCCTTAAGCGTCCGACGCTGTGCTGGGTGGGCTTGGTTTTCTGCTCACCGGCGGATTTAATGTAGGGCAATAACGTCACATGGATGTTTAAGGCATAAAATTCCCCCAGTTCCCAACGCAGTTGCCGGATGGCCTCCAGGAAAGGCAGGCTCTCGATGTCCCCTACGGTACCGCCGATCTCGACAATGGTGACATCCACATCAGCCGCTTTGGCCACCTTCTTGATACGCTCCTTGATCTCATCGGTGATGTGGGGAATGATCTGCACTGTCTTGCCCAAGTAATCTCCCCGGCGCTCCTTGGTGATGACCGAATAGTACACCTTGCCGGCCGTAATACTGCTGTCCTTAGACAGCTGGGCATTGGTGAAGCGCTCATAATGGCCTAGATCCAGGTCTGTCTCCGCCCCGTCATCCGTGACATACACTTCCCCGTGCTGATACGGGTTCATGGTACCGGGATCTACGTTCAGGTACGGATCACATTTGATGATGGCCGTCTTCAATCCACGCGCTTCAAGCAATTTGCCGATAGAAGCCGCGGCTATTCCCTTGCCTAAACTAGAAACAACCCCACCTGTCACAAAAATATATTTGCTCATACTTCCAACTTTAATTTATCGGTGTTTTTAGGAATTGCCGTCGGATATTGTCCGGTAAAACAGGCTGAACAGAACTTGCCCTTTTCCTTCATGACCGATAGCATCCCCTCCAGGCTTAAAAAACCCAAGGAATCGACCTTGATGAAATCCGCGATCTGTTGGACTGTCTTGTTGTGTGCGATCAGTTCGCCCGTCGAAGGAAAATCAATCCCATAAAAACAAGGTGACTTAATGGGCGGGCATGAGATGCGCATATGGATTTCTTTGGCCCCGGCCTCACGAATTTCCTCGATACGGCTGCGCGAGGTCGTCCCGCGCACAATGGAATCTTCAATGACAACCACCTTTTTGCCCTTGATCATGTCCCTGATGGGGTTGAGCTTCACACGCACACGAAAATCACGTAAAAATTGGGTAGGCTGGATAAAGGTCCGCCCAATATAGTGGTTGCGCACAATCCCCAATTCAAAGGGCATCGCCAATTGCTGGGCATAGCCCAGAGCAGCATAATTGCCCGAGTCAGGAATACCCATCACAAAGTCCGCGCTGGCCGGATGCTCAATGGCCAACTGGGCCCCCAACCGCTTTCTGACCTGATAAATATTATCATCAAAAATACAGCTGTCCGGACGGGCGAAATAAACATTTTCAAAGACACAGAACGCCTTGACAGCCCCTTGACTGCCAGGTAAGAAAATAGATTCCAGCTTATTGCCTTTAATAATGACAATCTCGCCGGGCTTGATTTCGCGCACAAATTCCGCCTTCATCAAATCAAAAGCGCAACTCTCAGAGGCCAAGATATATCCATCGCCCAATTTACCCAAACACAACGGACGAAAGCCATGCGGGTCGCGCGCCCCGACCAAACATTCTTCTAATAAAAGCACCACCGAATAGGCGCCCTCAACCTGTAAAAAAACATTGGTGAGCCATTGGGCCATATTTCCATTGGGCGTTTTGGCCAATAAATGCACAAAGATCTCGGAATCCATCGAGGTCTGAAAGATGGAGCCTGCGTCTTCCAACTCAGTATAGAGCTCATCGGTATTGGTTAAATTGCCGTTATGCGCCACCGCAATGGGTTTCTTGCGATGGCTGACTAAAATAGGTTGGATATTCTTTATATGCGAGCTGCCGGTGGTCGAATAGCGGGTGTGCGCGATGGCCATATGGCCTTTTAATTTGCTGATATTGCTCTCATCAAAATTATCAACAGCCAAGCCGTCTTTTTTGATGACATGCATCTCCTTGCCGTCGTAAGAGACGATTCCGGCCGCTTCTTCCCCCCGGTGCTGCAAGGCATACAGGCCCAAGAAGGCCATTTTGCTTGCTTCCTTATGATGACTGATTCCGACGATGCCGCACATGTTGATGGCCCCCTATTCGTCCTTGCGAGAAGTATAGCGACGAAGCAATCTCAACAGAATTATGATGTTCTTTCAGAGATTGCTTCGCCCTTCGGGTTCGCAATGACGCTATACAAATTTTGCAACGATTCCACCGTGAATTCTTCCTTAATGCTCGCTTCTATGCCATTGGCCGCGGCCCACGCCCCCTGCAATGTCGTAATGCAGGGGATATTGTGCAAAATAGCGGCTGCCCGGATAACACGCATATCCGATTGGCTTTTCTTGCCTGAAGGTGTATTGATAATTAGATTTATCTCACCTTTCTTGACTAATGTCAATGCGTTATTTTCTCCTTCATGATGCTTATCGACAATGACAACATCAATGCCGGCAGACCGAAGGGCCTTGGATGTGCCTTTGGTGGCCAGAAGCTTGAATTTTAAATCCGCCAGCTTCTTGGCAATAAATGCCACATCCCGCTTGTCATGATCATTAACGCTGATAAATACGGTCCCCTCCCGGGGCAGGGCCTGGTTTGCCGCCACTTGAGATTTGGCAAAAGCCGCGCCAAAGCTCGTGGCTATCCCCATGACCTCGCCGGTAGATTTCATTTCCGGACCTAAAATAATGTCAACCCCTGAAAAACGGCTGAAAGGTAACACTGATTCTTTGACGCAAATATATTTTATTTCCTCGGGATTGACCAATTCAAAGTCACTCAATTTCTTGCCGGCCATGATCTGGGCAGCAATCTTGGCCAGCGGCATGCCGGTGGCTTTGCTGACAAAAGGTGTTGTCCGTGAGGCCCGCGGATTGACCTCTAACACGTAAACCTGATGCCCCTTGACCGCAAATTGGATATTCATGAGCCCGATGACATTTAAGGCATGAGCCAGCCTCACGGTCTGGCTTTTGATCTCTTCGATGACCCCTTCACTTAAAGTGTGCGGGGGTAAGACACAAGCGGAGTCTCCCGAATGAATGCCCGCATTTTCGATATGCTCCATAACTCCAGCCACATAGACGTCCTTACCGTCGCAAATAGCATCCACATCAACCTCTTGAGCATCTTCCAGAAATTTATCAATCAATACCGGATGACCACGCGAGACGCTGTGCACTTCGTCTAAAAACGATTTGATCGATTCCTCATCATAAACGATACGCATCGCCCGGCCGCCCAACACAAAAGAGGGACGAACAAGCACCGGATAGCCTACCCTGGAGGCGGCAAGCAGCGTCTCTTCCTTGGTCACGGTTGAGGCGTTGGCCGGCTGTTTAAGGCCAAGCTTGTCCATCAACCTGGAAAAATGTTCCCTGTTTTCAGCCAGGTCAATGGAATCAACGCTCGTCCCGATGATCGGCACTCCGGCTTGTGAAAGCCGCCTGGCTAAATTAAGCGGCGTCTGTCCGCCGAACTGCACAATGACCCCGTCGGGTTTCTCTACTTCATAGACATTCATCACATCTTCAAAGGTCAGCGGTTCAAAATAGAGCCTGTCAGAGGTGTCATAATCGGTGGACACGGTCTCAGGATTGGAATTGACCATGATGGTCTCAAAACCCATTTCCTTGAGCGCAAAAGCGGCATGGCAGCAGCAATAATCAAACTCAATGCCCTGGCCGATACGGTTGGGCCCCCCGCCTAAAATCATGATCTTTTTGGCGCCAGATTTGCGTTTCTGATTATTAATAAGCGCCTCATCCTCCGTCTCATAGGTCGAATAATAATACGGGGTGTAGGCTTCAAATTCCGCGGCACAAGTATCTACCAATTTGAATGTCGCCACAATCCCCATCTCTTTGCGCATCGCGCGGACGTCTTTTTCGCTTTTATCCAGAATTTCCGCTAATTGAGCATCTGAGAATCCGTACTCTTTGGCCTGACGCAACAGTTCGGGACCGAGCGTTCCGCTTGACGCCACCGCTGATTTTAACTGCTCCTCTAACTCTAGAATCTGGGCGATCTGGTCGATAAACCAAATATCAATTTTGGAGACTTCTGAAACCTGCTCAATGCTCATGCCTTTTTGCAGGGCATATTTTAAATAAAAAATGCGGGAAGCATTAGGCTCGGCCAGACGCAGGTGGATTTTGGCATCATCGATATAACGCCAGTCCTGTTTATTGTCCAGGCCAATATGGTCGATTTCCAGGCCCCGCAAACCCTTTTGCAAAGCCTCCTTGAAATTGCGGCCAATGGCCATGGTCTCGCCGACACTTTTCATTTGGATGCCTAAAATGTCCTTGGCTTCAGGAAATTTCTCAAAGGTAAACCGTGGGATCTTGACGACCACGTAATCAATGGAAGGTTCAAAACATGCAGGGGTTTCCCTGGTGATGTCATTTTGGATTTCATCCAGTGAATAGCCCACGGCCAGTTTTGCAGCAAATTTGGCTATAGGAAATCCTGTGGCCTTGGAAGCCAGCGCCGAGGAACGCGAGACGCGGGGATTCATCTCAATGACCACCATGCGACCATTCCTGGGGTCCACCGCAAATTGGATATTCGATCCGCCGGTTTCAACGCCGATCTCGCGGATCAAACGGATGGAGGCATCCCGCATGTTCTGGTATTCGGCATCGGTCAGTGTCTGTGTCGGTGCCACGGTAATGCTGTCCCCGGTGTGCACGCCCATGGGGTCTAAATTCTCAATAGAGCAGACAATGACCACATTATCGCTATGGTCCCGCATGACCTCCAGCTCATATTCTTTCCAGCCTTCGATGGACTCCTCAATGAGGATCTCATGGATCATGGAACTTTCAATTCCCAACGCCGCGATGCGCTCGAATTCTTGGGCGTCATGCGCTATCCCGCCGCCCGTACCGCCTAACGTAAAAGAAGCCCGCACGATGCAGGGAAAACCAATTTGGCCCACCGCCTGTTTGGCTTCTTCAATGTTGTAGGCAAAGACACTTTTAGGCACATCCAAGCCCACCTTAATGGCCGTAGCCTTAAATTCGCTGCGGTCTTCAGCCTTCCTGATCACTTCATACTTGGCCCCCAGCATTTCCACATCATATTTAGCTAAAATCCCTTGCTCATGGAGTTTCATGGCCAGATTAAGGCCGGTTTGCCCCCCCAGTGTAGGTAAAATAGCATCGGGTCTTTCTTTACGAATAATATATTCCAGAAATTCAGGGGTCAGCGGCTCAATATAGGTGGCATCTGCGATACCAGGGTCGGTCATAATGGTCGCAGGATTGGAATTAACAAGAATAACTTCATAACCTTCTTCCTTCAGGGCCTTGCAAGCCTGGGACCCGGAATAGTCAAATTCGCACGCCTGGCCGATCACGATGGGGCCGGCTCCGATAATCAGGATTTTTTTGATATCAACGCGTTTGGGCATTTTTAAATTGATCTATCATTTCAATAAACTGGTTAAATAAATATTTAGAGTCATGTGGGCCGGGGGATGATTCCGGATGGTACTGGATGGAAAAGGCAGACAAATTCTTGTGCCGGATGCCCTCGACGCTCTGGTCATTTAAATTGACATGAATGACCTCTACCTCGTCCTTATTAAGACTTTTGACATCCACACAAAAGCCATGGTTTTGGCTCGTCAATGCAATGCGGTTGCCTTCAAAATCTTTGACAGGATGGTTGGCCCCATGATGGCCAAATTTTAATTTATAGGTCTTGCCGCCTAAGGCCAGGCCTAATATTTGATTCCCCAGACAAATACCAAAAAGGGGGGATTTCCCCAAAAGTTCCTTGACTGTATCAATGACGTAGGTCACAACTGCCGGGTCACCGGGGCCATTGGAAAGGAAAATACCGTCGGGCTTGATGCTCATGATTTCTTGGGGCTTGGCGCGTGCCGGAAACACATGCACCTCACAACCCAAATTCGCCAGTATCCGCAGAATATTATACTTGATCCCGCAGTCAATGGCTGCGATCCGATAAAGCCTGGGACCCTGGGGCTTCCATACATATTTCTTTAACGTACTTACATCTTTAACAAAATCCATCCCTTCCATGGAAGGCGTGCTGTCCAATTTTTGCTGAAGACTTTGGGGGGAGAAATCTTCCGTAGAAATAATGGCCTTCATGGCCCCGGAAATGCGCAAATGACGTGTCAAGGCGCGGGTGTCCACGCCTTCAATGGCGATGATCTTATTTTCATTGAGATAATCAGTAAGGCTTTTTTTAGCCCGCCAATTGGAATAACGGCGGCAGAATTCCTTGACCACAAAGCCTTTGACATGGATACGATCAGATTCCACATCCTCATCGTTGATCCCGTAATTGCCGATCAAGGGGTAGGTCATCACGACGATTTGGCCCGTATAAGATGGATCTGTCAATACTTCCTGATAGCCGGTCATGGCGGTATTAAAGACAGCTTCGCCTGCGGTTTCCCCGGTCTCTTTTAAAGTACGGCCGCGGAAGCTCGTACCGTCCTGAAGATATAGAATGGCTTCTTTCATGCCCTGCTTTTTAATTGAATGTGTCGCGGAATACGTCGGCGGGAAGAATTACCTCCTTGCCTGAAACACTATAAAACAACTCCTGGGGATTGTCAAGCGTGGTCGTCTTATTGAAGGATTGAATTAATCGAAGCAATGAGCTCTTCAGGGGGCATCGTT
>CAZKUL010000060.1:0-16239 GCA_964555945.1 uncultured Planctomycetales bacterium | reverse complement strand
ACATTTTACGAACCGCCGTATACCGAACGGTACGTACGGTGGTGTGAGAGGACGGCAGGGAAGAAATTTATTCCCTGCCTCCTACTCGATTATTTTAGGTGTGAGTAAAGTAAGGGAAAAAAGTCAGTAGATGGTGGAAGCAGGCCATTCTAAATTAAAAAATTTTAATTATGATGGTGTTTATAAAACAAGGAGGTGGAGATGAATAAAATTATGGAAACGCCAAAAACATCAGTTCGAGAACCCGTTACTCAGGATTGGTTGAGTTATGAATTAACCGAAGATGATTTTTTGATGGGAAAGACACCTGAATTTTTTCCCGATGTCTGGGAAGATGAAGAGTAGGAGACATTCAGGAATTCGCTAATATTTTGGCCCCCTGAAATATAAACCTTTGTGACTTAATCGGTTGCAGAGGTTTTTTATTTGAGATACAATTTATAAAGGTAGAGAATAAAATAAGGAATGTAAAACCCGTAGGGGCTACCAGTGACTCAACCCTCTGCGACGTAAAAGTTGTGAGGGTTTTTATTTTGTAAAGAACATAATAAATACCATTTTAGAATACAGATAAGAGGAGCCGACTACCATTCAACTATTAAAGAATTATCAAAAAGGATTTATAAATCTATTCTTGAATTTTATAGGAGTAGCTATGCAAATCTTGCCGAGATGGTTGATCAACGTCTCTATGAGTGGCATGTTTTTTATAGGCCCTTTATTTCTCAAGAAATTAAAGCTTATTTGCATCAAAAATTTTCATATCATTTATGGAAATTCTAAGAATGATAAGGAATACCGGCAGATAGCTAATAAATATATCAGATTAATCGGGCATTCTATGATGGATCTGCTTTATTATTTAAACCGTCCTAAAGAATTGTCAGAAATTGTCCATTTTGAGAATGAAGATATTTTAAAGAAGGCCCTCCAACTAGATCGAGGAGTAATTGCAGTTACGGCGCATCTCAGCAATTTTCCTTTGATGTTTGTTTCTTTGGTGCAAAAAGGTTATAAGGTCAATGTGATCATTCGTAAGATGAGAGACGCGGATTTTAGCAAATTCATGTATCAACAGTGTCATAAATGGAATATTAATATGATAGAGACTTCTCCAAAGAAAGAATTCTTGAGGGGAAGTTTCAGGGCCTTAAAGAACAATGAGTTGTTATTTATCCTGCTTGATGAAGTTGTGCCCCAAGAGGGAGGGGTTGAGGTGAGATTCTTTAATAGTAATGTCAGCAGAGCCGCAGGACCTATATTATTCCTGGAAAGGACAGGCTCACCTATTTTACCAATGTTTATTGCCCAAGAGGATAATAAGGGTTTTAGGATTTTTATAGAAAAGCCTTTTGAGATTTATACCGGAGGCACTAAAGAAGAAAATATCGTAAAGAATATTACGGGTTTAACAAACATTATTGAAACTTTTGTAAGACGTTCTCCCCTTCAATGGGGTGGTTGGTTGAATAAAAGATGGGCATATGGATGATTTCTTTAAAACGAAAGAGACTAAAATGGAAATCAAGCGGATTGGCTCACAAACATCAAATAAAGGACCGGCGGACTGGTTTACAGGCACGGTGCGTATAGATCCTTTGTTTCAAAGAGAAGCTCCGGCACGTGTTGCTGGTGCCAGTGTCACCTTTGAACCAGGCGCCAGGACCGCATGGCATACGCATCCTTTGGGTCAGACTTTGATAGTCACCGCAGGCTGCGGTTGGGTGCAGCGCGAAGGCGGTTTCGTTGAAGAGATCCATCCCGGCGATGTGGTTTGGTTTGCCCCAGGTGAAAAGTATTGGCATGGTGCCACGGCAACCACGGGCATGGCACATATTGCCATTCAGGAGAATTTAAACGGTAAGGTCGTTGACTGGATGGAAAAATTGAGCGACGAACAATACCGCAAGTGAAGGAACGGAATGTGCCTCCTATGACGGCAGCCGGAAAATAGCTCCATGACGAAAAGGGATGTTTCAATGGTCCGTGCGATGCAAATTGCAGTTTCCTGTTTAGTCGCCGGGATACTTTTTTCATTTTTTATCGTGAAGGATTTGGGTGGTGATAGCGGCAATGTATTATGGAGATTTGATTTAACCAAAACTCATTTAAAACATGAATGGAGTATGCCTTATTTTAGCCCAGCTCATTGCGGGGGATTTCATTTAGCTGCGGATGCCCAAGACTTTATTTTCAGCATTTATATGGCCGTCAGTTTCTTAATTCCTAACACCCTTTTTAGCGTTAAACTAACGAATTTGTTGTTATCGATCATCTTGATTATTGGAATTTATAAGTGGCTTGGGATATTTAACATTAGTGAAAGATTTGTAAAATTATTCGGAGGGATATTAGGAGCGATCACAGGGTACTGGATGGTCAATATCACACAAGGCGGCCATTTGTGGGCGCATGGGTTTGCGTATACGCCTTGGATTTTATGGCTGGTTGAGTATTTTTTAGAAACAAAACCTGTTTTGACCCGTCCTTATTTTGCAAAATTATTGTCGTTAATGGGAATGTTTTTCCTTTTGATCAATAGCGGTTACTATTGGTTACAAGTGGCATTCCCGCTCATCCTATCGAGAATGTTTGTTTTCTGGTTTAGTTGTATCCATTCCCGGAATATGAGGGAAGGGTTACAAAAAACATTTGCGATCGCCCTGGCAGGTTTGGGAGGGATAATATTGAGTCTAGCCAGGCTGGCAGGGGTTTATGAATTTCAACTTAAGAAATTCCCTCGTCAAGGCGGCATGGTAGGGCATATGCAGGTTATAGGTAATAACATACAATTAATGAAGGCGTACATAGTATCTTTTTTTGATCCGGCCCTTACTATCAATGCCCCTCGCGACCCCATGATGGGTTTTATGTGGGATCATAATAATTATTTTGGGGTTGTTACAGTAATTCCCTTAGTTTTGGGATTAATTGCTTTGAATAAAGTCATCAAAAATAAGGCTTTTTGGGCCTTAGTCGTAGCTTGCCTTTTCCAGGTTGCTTTGACAAGAACGACGCATATGGCTGATTTGGAAAGGATGATAATCCCCATCTTTAAGCAAATTACCTGGTATTGGAGAGGTTCGGGTATACTGGTTTTATTTCTTATTGTTTTGGTAAGCGTTGGTCTTGATTTTTTTATAAGGCGAGGACGGGAAATAGGGCATTACCTGTCTTTATTGTTGATGATAGGAATTTGTCTGGATATCTTCTGGGTACAGGAACATCAAATCAAATTTACTTTTAAACCGGAGTCATATAGGATTTACCAAAGACCGTCCCAGCCGACCGACCCATTGATATACCCATACGGAACATGCAAAATAGGTGATATATTTGGGTATGGAAATGAGAATCCTCCCCAAATCTCTGTTTCAGATGGAAGTGTTTTTGACAAACCCAAAAGAGGAGGTAATGAGTATTATAACTTGCATGATGTAAGAGTGTTGGGCAGTTCATGTGCGGATGGAGGATATTTTTTATCACATAACTGGCCTCTTTTCCCCAAAAAAGATAAGGATGTTTTTGAAAGATTTATTAACTATCATCAGATAGTCCCACTTCCGCCTTACCTGCTGGCACTAAATTGGCTCTGCTTAATGGGGTGGGTAGTTTATATAACACTGATTTCTCGGTTAATTTTTTTAAAATTCTTATTTCCCCAGTCGTAATTTACGGTGACCTCGAATCAATCCATTTAAGTCCACAGATTAACCCCTAAACCTTTTGCCTTGAGTTATTTATGAATTAATCCTCTTTTCATCAGGATTTAATATTCATAATGATAGTATCTTCCTATATTTAGCCGTCGAATTCTTAACCAAAGCTATACCAGGAGGGGTAATATGAATAAAATGAGTATGCCCATTGTTTTAGAATTTGATTTTGAAAAGGCAGATGATTTTTTAGTGGATATTGTTCCCGTGAAATTGCCTCCTCCAGAAGATGATGAGTAAAGGCATCATATGGGTATGTTATTAGCAATTATTTGCTTTTATTTTCTTATTACGCCGGTATACGCTCAGGAGATTCCTAGCCAGGAAGCAGTAGCCATCCTTATTGGAGAAGCTGCTGACCAAGGATTAAAAGGCATGATTTGTGTTGGAGAGGTACTGCGGCGCAGAGGCGGCCCGGAGGGGTTTTACGGTTATTCAAAGAATTTTTCCAAATTTGATTCCGCATTTTTAAAGCAGAGGGCTATTAAAGCCTGGGAAATTTCTGCTAATACCAATTACACCAAAGGCGCGGATCATTTTGAGAATGTGAGGGCCTTTGGCCAGCCATGGTGGGCCAAGTACTGCATCAAGACTTTTGAATATAAAGACCATGTTTTTTATAAAGAGGTCACATAGCGATAGATCTATCCCACACCAGCCAATGAAAGCGGCTGATTGAGAATCAAGGAAACTCCCGAATAATTTGAAGGGCTTTTGAGATCATCAAAAGGCCATCCGTGACGCATCTTTCCCGCCAAACAGGATCGGTTGGACAGAAAAATTCTATTAATTCTTTTTTGGCTGATTCATGCTCATATCCAGGATGGTCCCAAAAACGATTTTCCTGGTAAAGGGCCTTAAAGGCCCGCAAAGAAGAATAGGTCCCATATTCTGCCGCCAAATAGATGTATTGCTTTTTTTGTTCCCCAAAATGAAGGACTAACCAATCCGCCATGCTTCCCACTGGTTTTCCATCGCTGAAGTATTCTGTTCCCACAGTGCTGACTCCGGCCCCAAACTGGGCAAGGAACCAGAACGCTTTTTTAATTTCTTTTTGCCCAAATGTCAGAAAGTGACAGCGCCCGTATTTGCCAATGCCGGTGTGATAGTCAATATGCAAGATATGCTGGGTTTGCCTCGTCCAGGAATCAATCTGGTCTTGGATGATTTGGGTCGTTTCTTCATATTTATGTCCACCCCAAAAAAGGCCGGAGGGATAGTCGAACTGACCGAAATGAATGCTATTTTTCATCGTGGAGAATCCCATACTCAAAATCGTCCAGAGCGTATGAAGTTCAAGAATAAAAAGCTTGTTGTCCGGAGAAACTGGCCGTTGCAGCCAAGGCATATTCTTAAGGCCGGGATGTGATCCGCAGAACTGTTGTTGGGGAAAAATAAAATTGCGGTTGAGGTCCACATTGTTTTCATTGACCCGCCGCTGCCAGGAAAATCCATAAGGATTAAGGGCATGGACTAAAACGACAGCGGTGGTATCAAAGGATATGGGCATGACCCGAAGTTTTTCCAACCACGCGGTCTGGATCGCTGACCCCAAACATCCTTCAACACCATGGAGTCCGGAAGTCAATAAAATGGTCCTTTCGGGATTTTCCGCCCCCACTGTCGCGATATCAATGGTTAGTTCTTCACCTTGGGCTCCCCGTGAAGAAATCAATTGGGATTTGAGGTTTGCATTTACAGATTGGGCGGCTTTTAAAAACCTTTGGCGCGCTTCAACGTAGTTCTGGCTGAAAGGATTTTTAGGATTCAACATGCTCCACCGTGGCTGAGTATTTTCTAATCTAAATAGTATAATGTATCACGATTGCCTGTAGAAGAAATATAGAGAATAGATTTTGCTGCAGATCTTTTTGGTAAAAAGTTAGTGGAAGGTCCGGTTGAAGGAATTGGAGCTTGGAATCAAGACCAGGCCATGGCAGATACTCATCAACATAAAACCCATGATGTGGGAGGTATTGATCTTACCTCTGACACAGCCCTGAGCGTCCAAAACAATGGCCAAAGCATTCAATTCCACATCGATCCGGCACAATTTGAGCAACTGCAAAACGCCCCTGGCTTTGTGCCGGTCATTATTAATATCCAGCCAATGACAAATATACATACCTTTTTGGGATTAAATTCCAGGGTCTACGAAAATGGGCCTAAACCTGCTAATGACAATCAGCCTGCGATTGGGCTAAAAGCAGCTTAGAAGAAGACAGAGATTTTGAGATCAAGGCTAGACCTTCGGTAACGCATTTTTCCCTCCAAACAGGATCAGCGGGACAAAATACTTCCTTTAATTCTTTTGTAGCTGAGGCGCACTCAGGCCCCGGATGATTATAAAAACGGTTTTCTTGATAGAGCGCCTTAAAGGCCCGAAAAACAGGTAAAGTGCCATATTCCGCTACCAGGTAGGTGTAATTCTTTTTTTGTGCTTCAAAGTGTTTAGCGATCCACTCGACCATAACACCCTCAATATTACCACAGACGAGCAATCCACTTCCTAAGTTGGTGATACTTGGCCCAAATACAGATTTCAACCGGATCGTTCGTGGGGAGTCAGCGGGCTCAAATATTAACGGGTAACAAATTCCATATTTCCCAAGGCCGGTATGAAAATCAATATGAAAGACACTCTGGGACTGTCTTGTCCAGGAACTGATATTCTCTTTGACAATTTGACTCGTTTCTTCATGCTTATGTCCGCACCAAAAGAGAGCGGAGGGGTAGTCACATTGACCGCTTAAAAGGACCTTGCGCATATTGTACATTCCGTAATGCAAGAGCGTCCAGAGCATATGAAATTCGATAATAAAGAATTTGTCCGGGGAAGCTGGCTGTTGCAGCCAAGGTATTTGCTTCAGCAAAGGAGGCGAACCTTGAAACTTTTGGCCAGGAAGAATGAAATTGCGGTTAAGGTCGACATTGCTTTCATTGACACGTCGCTGCCAGGAAAATCCATAGGGATTAAGGGCATGGACCAACACAACAGCTGTTTTGTCAAACGCGATGGGATTGGCTTGTAATGCCTCCAACCACGCAATTTGGATCGCTGATCCCAAAAATCCTTCAATGCCATGGAGTCCGCTAGTCAATAAAATCGTCGTCTCAGGATTTTTCGCTCCCAGTGTCGCGATATCAATAGTAAGTTCTTCGCCTTGAGCGCCCCGCGAGGAAATGGAATGGGAGGTGAGGTCCGCGTTTACCGATTGAGCAGCTTTTAAAAAGCGTTGACGCGCTTCAACATAGTTATGACTGAAAAGATTTTTAGAGTTCAACATGCCCTACCGCCAGCTGAGTGTTTTTTGACCTAAATAGTATAATACATCACGATGGCCTGAAGAAGAAATATAGAATAGATTTTAAGGTAGGGGCACGGCATGCCGTGCCCCTACTCATTATGGATGATCATTATATTATTTGGGACAGGGTTGCCGCTGGCGAAATCATAGGGTATACTTAAAGCGTGACTTAGGAAGCGCTTGAAGAACGAAAAGGCAAACCCATCGTAAGGTGGGGACGCAAAACTAAAGGGTCCTGAGATATGGATAGCCAGCTACCGAAAGCCAAAGTTTTATCATTATCCTGCCTTTTACTCCTCTTGTTCGGATTTGTCTGTCTTTCGCTCCCTTGTCGAGCGGGTGAAGTCGACTGGGACCTATTTGGTTTTACCTATCATTTGCATCGTAAAGGGGCGGTTTATAATGCTCCTTTAAAGTTGGATAAACCAGGCGTAAAAGTGTTCAATCCAGGATTAGGGATTGGCTATGACTTTCGTGACGACAGGCACACAGGAGGGATTTCCGCCATAGTCCATGGCGGGATGTTTGAAAATTGCAATAACCATCCCTTTAGCTTCGTGGGTGCCGGAGCCCGGTATAGAAAGTATTTTTATAAAAAGAATTTTTTCGAGACCAATGTGCTTGGGGTGTTAACCCTGGGAAATAGCTCGGATGATAAACACTATTCGGTAACTCCAATGCCTTATGTCAATATCGGCATCGGCCACGACTATGGCAAATATTTGGTCACATATTACTTGAGCTACATTCCCAAAGACAGTGGCAGCAGCATTACCAGCAGCACAGATATGTTGTTTTTAAGCGTTGAGGTGGCCTTTTAAAAGGGCGGCTCGGATTCTCGCTCCAGGTCAAACTGGTCAGCCAGGTTTTCGTCTTCATGGAATGTCTCACCAGCCTTGTTCTGACGCAGTTCGGGAGGTATTTCCGTGTCCCTCTCAGGACCTTGCACAAAGGGATCTCTCATATTAGCCAGATCCTCGCCCCGGTCTTCGAATTCACTCCCCTGGTTTGTCGTGGATATTTCTGTGACCGTCATGCTGGAGAAACCTTCGCGGTCTTCCTCAGGGATATCTTTCTCTAGCGGTTCCATCAGGAAGATTTTTTCTTTGATGCGCGGCACCCGTCGCAGTGTTTTGGACAAGCGGCTTTTTGCTTTGCTTTTGGATGCTGATGTCTTTTTTTCCCCACTTATTTTTTTCATGGCAGATCCTCCTCTAAAAGTATAGCCTTTAATCTTCGTCCATGTTTAACCATACAGCTAAAAATTTAGCAAAAGCAATATTAAACCGACATGAATTTATGATTAACTTGCGGATAAACTATGTTAAGATATCCAATGGCCATGAGTAGTTTCTTACCCACTTTCAGAAATTTCCAATGCGTACTTCACAATCCCCCCTGGTAAGGACTCTTGTCCTTTTTTCTATTCTGACTGTCATTTTTCTGTTTTTCTTACCCACCCTGCATAATCGTTTTGTCCCCACCTGGGATGATTCAGAAAGCCTCACTGAGAATGTCTATGTCCATTCTTTGACCGCCAACCATCTTAAGGCCATCTTTTCTACAGCTGCTTTTAAGGCCTATTTGCCCCTTCCTTATATACCACTAACACTGTTTTCCTATTCTCTGGAATACAAATTCTTTGGGCTTAATCCTTTCATTTATCATCTTGATAATCTACTGCTGCATCTCGCGGTGACTGCTTTGTTAATGCTTTTTATCCGCCAAATAGGGTTGTCCTTTGGAGCGGCTGTTTGGGCATGTTTACTTTTCGGCCTTCATCCCATGCATGTGGAATCAGTGGCCTGGGTCACGGAGCGTAAAGATGTTCTTTATGCGTTCTTTTATATGTTGGCGTTGTGTACATATATTGATTACATTCGCTATCCCAATAAAGTCTCCTATGGCCTGACCATCCTTTGGGGGCTGCTCAGCGTCTTATCAAAGCCCATGGCCTTAAGCCTTCCGCTTATTTTACTTCTATGTGATTGGTGGTGTAAACGCAGATGGAATGGGCGAGTGTTTCTGGAAAAGATGCCATTTATCTTGTATATGGCGGGCGCTTGTTGGATAACCTACACCAAATACATGAGACCGGTTCACACCGAATGGCACCAAAAAATCCTTATTTGGGTGTGGAGTTTTGTCTTTTATGTGGAGAAATTTATTTTTCCAGCGGTGTTACTGCCGCACTACGTATTGCCGCAACCTGTTTTATATTTTCACCCCGCTTATCTAAGCGCCGGAGCTCTTCTTTTGATTTTTCTCTATACCCTCGTTCGATTTTACCGCAACCGCTTATTTATCTTTGCGTGGCTTTTTTATTTTCTCTCCATCTTTTTTTTAATCCGGTACGAAAATGTTATTTTGGTGGGAAATTTGAGCATTGTGGCAGACCGCTTTATGTATTTGCCGAGTGTTGGCTTCTGCATTCTTTTTGGTGTTTGTGTTGAGAAGTTGCTGATTTATTCCCACATGCGGGCGTTATGGACGAGGAATATAAGCCTGGCAGGGATTGGTGTCCTCTTTATTATTTTAGGCACGGATACCTTTATGCAATGCAAAACTTGGAAAAATGACATCACGCTATGGAGCGATGTGATTGAAAAATCTCCCAACGATCCGCTGGGATTTGTGAACAGGGCATTGGGCTATAAGGCCCTGGGTCAATATGATTTGGCGATTGCTGATGACACCAAGGCCATAGGCATGGACCCGGGCTATTATATTTCGTCGCGGCATCCCAAAAATGAAATGACCCGGAGCATAGATGATACCAATCTTGCGTTAGCGAATAACCCGTTACTGGTGATTGCCTATCGCAACAGGGGCTTTGTTTACAAAGAAATGGGGAAGGACACGTTGGCTATGAAGGACTTTAACAAAGTCATGGAAATTAATCCTCAAGACACAGAGGTCAAAGCCGCGGCTGCAGAGCTATCGAGAATCCCTTATTAAATTTCAGTCCACAATAGCATCCTATGTTATCATAAGCATCTATTTGTTATAAGTAAGTAAATTGAATGATGAAAAAATCCAACAAATCTCCCATGAATAAAAAAATGCTCTATTGGAGCATTGGCGGTGTATTGCTGGCGATAGGCTTTTTGGCCCTTGGTTGGTTCTTGGGGAATCGGGAAGCGGCGTATAATCCCTATCAGGAATTAAGGCCCTATGAATCATCCAGGCATGGCTTCCTTGTTAAAAGCGCGGAAGTTTCCATTAAAATGGTGAATCGGGCTGTGGATGCCCTTAAAAAAGGTAAGATCAATGAGGCCGTTGCTGACTGCAATATCGCCATCGATATTTTTCCCATCGATGCCAAGCCCTATATCTTGCTCACTAAACTTTACCTGATGACGGGCCAAGAGCAAAAGGTGTATGATACGTTGACGCTGGCGGGACGATCGTATCCTGATTTTAATAACATCGTCGGTATCATTGATGATGATAATCTTGATAAGATCCCTTTGGAGGAGCCACCAGGCAATATCTTTTTGGCCGATTTCCCTGAAAATAAGAGAATGGCCATGTCCTTTATGTTCGATGATGGTGAAGCCAATGTCTATAAGGCCCTGCCTACCTTTGAGAAGTATGGCTACAGGGCTACGATCCCCGTGGTTGCCGGTTACGTCGCGGATAAAAGCAACGATCCTTTCTGGGGAAGTTGGGAACAATGGAGGGATGCGGCCGATCGTGGCTTTGAGATCGCCAACCACTCGATGCACCACCGCGACTCCATAAAATTGCATGGCAGTGACTTTGATGTGGCCGTTGATCAGGCTAAAGACATCATTGAAAAAAATACCGGCCACAAGGTGAAAACATTTGTTTTTCCTCATGACAGCTACGACGATGAGGCTGTTAGCCGGGCGTTAAGAACGCATGAAGCTGTGCGCACGTCAGAGTTCCTGCGTTCATTTTACAAAAGGACGGTCGATATCGTTATAGGTGGCCCCCATGTTTCTGTGGCTACCGCCGACAGGCTGGTTGATATAGGGATCAAACGAAGATTATGGCTTATCGCCAAATGTCATGGTGTCGCTCTCAAAAGAAGCATGCGCTCATTTAAATCTATTACCCCTGCTTTTTTGGAGAGTTATTTGTTTTACATTCATTCTAAGTCATGGGATATTTGGGTGGATACGTTCTCCAATGTGTTTGAATACATGGCTGCACGCGCTCATGCGACCCTTGAGACCAAGAGCACTACTGACCATTCCATTGATTTTGTTTTACATAACGATAAGCTGCAAGCAAAACCACCTGTGCCACTGACAGTGGTCCTTAAGGCGGCTGCCGGAGCCACCATTAAGGCAGATGGCGGGGCCGATGGCCATGCACTCAAGGCCTGGGCCTGTGATGTAGATGAAATTTGTGTGGATGTGGATACTTATGAGGAGAATATCCACCTTCAATGGGGGAGTTAAATGAATATTAAGGCGATGCGCAATATCCATTTGTACTTAGGGGTCTTTTTTGCGCCTTTGCTTCTTTTTTTTCTTGTCAGCGGATGTTGGCAAACCTTTAATCTCAACCACGCCAGTGAAGATGGCAGCTATGAGCCGCCGGCGATCATCAAGTCTTTTTCCCAGGTCCATAAGAACCAAAGATGGGTCGACGGCAAGATGGCGCCGCAGCCTTCAGGGCCTTTTCGTTGTTTAATTGTTTTGATGGCCGCGGGACTATTGGCCACCACTATGTTGGGTGTTGTCATGGCATTTAAGTATACCCGTGGTTGGATTGTTTGGGGTTCTTTGTTTCTGGGGGTGGCCATCCCCTGGTCTTTATTATGGATTCATCGACGGTGAAATAATAACACCAATCAAATAATTCTTATCGTCCTTTTCAAATTCCCCTTGACAAGAGAAATAGTTTAAGTAAACTAAGTCATAAGTCGACTTAGTTATATCTTTCGAGATTTAAATTGTATCCAAAGCACATTAATAGGCTCTTTTTAACTTAAAAGGGCTTTTTTAATGGAATCAAATAAGTCATAAAATAACTTAGTTTAAATATCAACAGGAAGCCGCATCTTGCCGGTAAGGAGAAAGCGTATGATGGTTCGGTTGTTTGTTTATTTAGTTTTAGGTATTTGCGTTTGGTTGCCGGTTTTGTCTTTGGCCCAAACCCTATCCGCCACTACCACACCGCCTAATACCATTGTCATTAAGAATCACCAATTTATCCCTCCTCAATTGATCATTCCCGCCGGCCGGAAGCTCAAGATAACAGTTGATAATCAAGATTCCACCGCGGAAGAATTCGAAAGCTTTGATCTGGACCGTGAACAGATCGTCGAAGGTGGTAAACGAATCACTGTTTTTATCGGTCCCCTTAAGCCTGGAACATATAAGTATTGGGCTGATTTTCATAAAAGTTCAACAGGTGCCATTATTGCGCAATGATTAGATTAACCACTAGGAGGTATTAGGTGAAGTTCAACATTACGTTAATGACAATTTTTTTTCTTTCAGTCGTTGGTTTATCTCATCAGGCTTTTGCCGAAAAACAGGTCTTTGCGCCCAATGCGGAACAAGGCGAGTGGGAGTTGGAAAATACAGGGGTCTATGATAGCGACCCTCATAAAGATAAGAATGCGGTCCAGGAATACCATTTTGCGGTTGGCTACGGGGTCAACAGCTTTTGGCATACGGAATTAGAGCTTGAGGAGGAAACTGAACCAAGCGATGATGCCATTACGTCATTTCAAGCGACCCACATGGAGTGGGAAAATATTTTTCAATTGGCCCCCAAGGGAGAATATTGGTTGGACCCTGGCATTTATCTGACCTACGAAGCTCCCCTGATGAATAAGCAAGCAGGTCAGTTTGAAGGGAAGATTTTACTGGAAAAAGACTTTCAGAAAATTAGCAATATCCTGAATATTAATTTTAATAAGGAAGTCGGCGGAGGGGCAGACCCGCACACGGATGGCGGGATATCCTGGAGTACCAAGTATCGCCTGTCGCAAAATCTTGAACCAGGTTTCGAATATTGGAATGATTTTAGTGCCATTTCCCACCAGTTGGATTACAATCAACAAAGCCACCAGATTGGGCCTGACATCTATGGCCATTTATTTGGGCATCTGAATTATGATATCGGCTATTTATTTGGGATATCCGAGGCTTCTCCCAGGGGAGAAATAAAATGGGTCCTGGAATATGAGTTTTAATTAATGTGATCTTATGAAAAGACTCAAAGGGAAAATGGGGCAGATGGTACGCACATGGGGGCCGGCATGGCTGGTCATGATTGCGGATGTGGATGCGGCCAGTGCCATTACAGCCGCGGACAGCGGCGCGCGGTATGGGACAAAACTGATTTGGTTTCTCATGTTGCTGGTGATTCCCTTGTATGTCATCCAGGAAGTGGCCGGCCGTGTGGGTGCTGTCACCGGCAAGGGACTAGGCGAACTTATCAGGGTGAATTACAGCCGACGCATCGCGGCTTTAGCGGCCGTCCCTATGGCCCTGGTCGATATCATCAGTTATATTGTCGAATATACCGGTATCGCAGTTGGATTTCAAATGATGGGCGTGTCCCCCTGGATTTCCGTTCCGGTCGCTTTCCTGGCCCATGTGCTGGTCGTGTATAAGCGCAAGTATGCCGAGGCTGAAAAGCCTTTATTGATTATGTCGGTGGTCTTTTCCGTTGTCTGGGTGGTGGCGGCCTGTTTGACGGCCCGGCATGGCATTGTCGTGACCCCTTTTTATTTCTCAACGTCCCCGGATTTTATTTTTATGCTGGCGGCAAATATTGGGGCGGTCATCATGCCCTTCATGCTTTTCTACCAGGTTTCGGCCACCGCTGAAAAAGGGACCGAGAGAGCCAATGTCTGGGCGGTCAGGTTTGAGACATTGGTAGGCGCCCTTTTTTCTGAATTGATCATGGTGGCCATTGCGATCTCAGCGATTGGCATCAGCGCTAATTCCTTGGATTTTACATCCCCCAAGATACTCTCCCAGAGCCTTGTTTCCGTGGCCGGGCATTTCGCTCCCTACGTGTTCGGTAGTGGCCTTATCATTGCCTCTTTCATTGCCCTGATTGTCATTTCTTTGGGAAGCAGCTGGGGCGTGACGGAAGCATTGGGTTGGGGCAAGAAGCACTGGTTTAAGGTCTATCTGATTGAGTCCATTCCCGCGGTATTGATCCCGCTTTTTTCATTTAACTTAATCAAGCTCGCCCTTAACTTAATGGTCTTGCAGATAGTTGTGCTGATAGCTCCGGCCATCATTCTGGGAGTGATCGCATCCAATCAAAAATTGATGGGTAATTTTTATTTAAAAGGATTTAACCGTATTGTTTATTGGGGTATTATTCTTTTGATATTTGCCACGGGTATCGTGAGCATGCTGCCTTTCTTTGGCATCAAGTTATAATTCCCGCTATATCTTTCACAAATCCCCACTTAATTTTAAAATTGGTTGACTGTTAACAGAATTCGATTTATTTTAATGAGGGCGTTGATGGTCATTTCATCATGGGGGCCAGGCTTGCTCCCTCCTTTAAGGATAACTTGTGTACAGACTAATGTTGGGCTGCCTTTTGGTGGTCATGAGTTTCTTGTTATCATCTGTAGCGCATTGTGCTACCATCCTGCTTCAGTCGGGAGAGGAAGTCAATGGAAAGATCCTTGATCAAACCCCCCTGCAAGTAACGGTGGATGTTCATGGCACTGCGGAAACTTATTATTTGGGTGAGATTGTCTCTATTAATGGAGAGAAGGTAGAAGTACCTCAAGCCGATATTCAACCGGAAGAAGCATTAGCCGCAGAGAGAGCCAAAGAAGCGGCCGTCCTCAAATCAGCGGCAGCTGTCCCAAGAGCCGGTAACGCCATTGCCATAAAAGCTGAATCTCATCCTGTTAAGCGCGCCGTTCCAGCAACCCCGGCGCCTGCTGCTCCAGCTATGGAACCCACGCCAGAGTCCCCGGATTCTGACAAACTGGAAAGCCTGGTCCGTCGCATTCATGAGATGACCGGCAAAACACTGGAGATGAACAAAAATGTGGTCCCCACACCCGACGGTGGTCTCATTATTGTCGGCCCTGATAAGATTACAAAATACGACAAAGATCTAAATATCATCAAAGAAGTAGATTTAAATAAATAGGGCTCACCGCCCTATTTAAGACCCCGATTTAATCCATAGACCCCAGCCCCTTTTTGGTGTATACTAGCTCATCTTGAAAATTAAAGAACTGGCCGGCCTTATTGAAGGTGTCGTTGAAGGTGATGACAATGTCGATATAATGCATTTAAGCGGCATTGAATCTGCGCGGCAGGGGGACCTTACCTTTGCCACAGACGAGGCTAAGCTTACCCTCGCGGAAGTAGGTCAAAGCACCTGTGTGCTGACGACTAAAACCTCACGAAAATCGACCAAGACACTCATCCGGGTCAATAATCCCAAACTTGCTTTTTTGATCGCGTACAATATTCTTCATCAAGAGATTTTTGTGGATTCCTCCGTTCACCCGACAGCCGTGGTGGCTGATTCCGTCACCTTGGGTAAAGGCGTGCGTATTGATGCGCATGTCTCCATTGAGGCCGATGTGATGATTGGAGACCATACGATCATCGAAAGCGGTGTGATCATCCAAAAGAATTGTCAAATTGGCTCCCAATGCCATCTCTATCCGCGGGTGGTGCTTCATGAAAATACGATTTTAAAAAACAAGGTTGTTTTGCATAGCGGTGTGATTGTGGGTGGAGACGGTTTTGGCTACGTTCGGGAAGCCGGGACAGTCTATAAGTTCCCACAATTAGGAACGGTGGTCATTGAGGATGATGTTGAGGTGGGCGCCAATTCGACTATTGACAGGGGCTCTTTAGGCTGCACGATGATCGGAGCGGGAACAAAGATTGACAATCTCTGCCATATTGCCCATAACGTGAAAATTGGTAAAAATGTCATCATGGCCGCCCAATGCGGGATCGCGGGCAGCACGGTCATTGGCGATAATGTGACCATGAGCGGGCAGGTGGCGGTCACTGATAATGTGACCGTCGGGCAAAATGTCCGCATCGGAGGCCAAAGCGGGATTATCGGCAATGTTGAGAATAATGCCAGCATTTGGGGCATGCCCGCCAGAGACATCACACAGAGCAAAAAGCAATTAGCAGTACTTTCATGGCTTACCAAGAATTTTTCCATCTTACGTGTCATTGCGAAGGAAGCCAAGGTCCAATCAAAGGAGTGCCATGAGT
>CAZKUL010000059.1:0-16360 GCA_964555945.1 uncultured Planctomycetales bacterium | reverse complement strand
CAAAATACCACCCCGAAGGACACAATATCGGTCATTCCTGAGGGGGTGATGATAAATTATCTCTACCGCAGGCAGGACCCATTATCTGAATACGAATTTGCTCCCAGCATCGTCAGTTTACTGGGTGAGGCGAAGATCATTGATATGTTCAAACAGACATCTCCTTCTTACATTATTCTGGTGCATAGAGACATGACAGAACATGGAGCGCAAACTTTTGGGGTTGATTATGGAAGGAAAATTGTTGAATGTATTGCGCGCCATTATGAGAATGAATTCATATGGGTCGAAGAACCATCCAAAGACAATAATTATCTCCAAGTGCCACAAGCCTATTTAATGCGAAAAATGGAGTAGATTTACGCGATTTTCTTTTCTTAATACCTCAGTTTTGATCTCCAAGCCATTTTAATACTTTTTTAATACTCTAAAGCCTTCTTTTAATTAGCTAAAAATAGCTGTGATGCTAAAATAATTTCAATAGCCATGTCATTCTGAGCGCAGCGAAAAATCTTAAGGAACCTTAAGATCCTTCACTTCGTTCAGGATGACTGAAATTATATTACTAAGGAGACATTTTTATGATGGACATCATTTTTATAGGTCTCACAATTTTCTTTGGGCTCATATCCTGGGCTTTTATAGTTTTGTGTTCAAAAGTATAGGAGATCATTTATGTTAGCCATTTACTGGATAGGCGGGATTACATCATTTGTTTTGTTTGTTTACCTTTTAATAGCTTTGCTTAAACCGGAGATTTTCTAATGAGCCTCAATGATTTCATTCAAGCTGCTTTTTTTCTTATAATAGTGCTTTTAACGGTCAAACCGTTAGGGACCTACATGGCCCGCATCTATGAAGGAATTCCTTCAGGTATCAACGTATGGTTTGCCCCTGTTGAAAAATGGATTTACCGTCTAGGCGGTGTCAAGCCAGAAGAAGGCATGACCTGGAAGACCTATGCGGTGGCGATGCTGTTGTTTAACGTGCTTGGCATTCTGGTTGTTTATGCTTTTCAACGCCTTCAGGCCAGTATTCCTTTAAATCCTATGGCCATGTCTGCGGTATCGCCTGATTCTTCCTTTAATACAGCGGTGAGCTTTGCCTCCAATACCAATTGGCAGGGCTATGGCGGGGAAAGCACCATGAGTTACTTGACCCAAATGGTGGCCCTTGTTGTCCAGAATTTCGTTTCCGCCGCAACCGGAATGGCCATCCTGGTGGCGTTGATCAGGGGATTCATTCAAAAACAGATGAATACAATCGGGAACTTTTGGGTGGATTTGGTAAGGACAACTCTCTACATATTGCTGCCGTTATCCATTGTTTTTGCTGTTGCTTTTGTCTCCCAGGGGATCCCCCAGACATTTAATAAAAGTGCCGCCGTGACGCTTTTGCAGCCGACCAAAGATAGTAATGGCAAGCCTGTGACAGAGCAGGACCTGGCCTTGGGGCCGGTGGCGTCCCAAATTGCCATCAAGCAATTAGGCAGCAACGGCGGTGGATTTTATAATGTCAATTCGGCCCATCCTTATGAGAATCCCACACCCTTGTCAAATTTCTTAGAATTGCTGGGTATTATGTTGATTCCGCTGGGCTTGTGCTACACCTTTGGCTATATGGTCAAGGACCGCAGGCAAGGATGGGCCATTTTGGCTGCGATGTTTATTATTTTCCTTCCCTGCCTGTGGTTTGGCATCCAATTCGAGCAGCAGGGTAATCCTCTCATCAGCAAATTAGGAGTGGACCAAAGCGCTAATGCCCTTCAGCCGGGTGGGAATATGGAAGGCAAAGAGGCGCGTTTTGGCATTGCCAATTCTGCTATTTGGGCCGTAACTACGACAGCAGTCGCTAACGGGTCGGTCAATTCCATGCATGATTCCTACATGCCTTTATCTGGGTTGATCCCTTTATGGCTTATCCAATTAGGTGAGGTTGTTTTTGGGGGCGTCGGCTGCGGATTGTATGGCATGATCGGATTTATCATTGTGGCTGTATTTATCGCAGGGCTTATGATCGGCCGGACGCCGGAATATTTAGGCAAGAAAATTGAGGCCTTTGAAATGAAGATGGCTTCTCTGGTTGCGGTCATCCCTCATTTATTTATTTTAATACCGACAGCCATTGCGGTATTAACAATCGCGGGAAAATCCGGTATTTCAAATCCCGGGCCTCATGGGTTCAGTGAAATTCTTTACGCCTTCTCATCGGCAGCGGGTAATAACGGCAGTGCCTTTGGGGGAATCAATGCCAATACAGTTTTTTATAATACAGCGACGGCGATTTCGATGCTTTTTGGCCGCTATTGGGTGGCTATTCCCATGTTGGCTATCGCGGGATCATTGTCCGCTAAGAAGATTATACCCACCACCCAAGGGACGCTGCCGACGCATACACCGCTCTTTGTTTTCTTTTTGGCCATGGTGGTTTTGGTCATTGGGGCCCTGGTATTTTTCCCGGCTGATGCCTTGGGACCTGTGGTTGAACATTTAATGTTGAGGGGGAGTTGAAATGAAAAAGACATCTAACAAAGTCACATCTCTATTTGAACCGACGATATTGTGGCCCGCGGTACTCGGTTCGCTGCAAAAATTAGACCCCCGGCACCAAATCAAGAATCCAGTGATGTTTGTCGTGCTGGTCGGCAGTGTATTGACCACGGGATTATTTGTGCAGGCCCTGGGAGGACATGGCGAAACCGGAGCCGGCTTTATTCTGGCGATATCGTTATGGCTGTGGTTTACCATTGTCTTCGCTAATTTTGCCGAAAGCATGGCTGAGGGCCGGGGGAAAGCCCAGGCGGAAAGTCTACGCAAAGCGCGTAAAGATACACCGGCTAAGAAAATGGCCAAGCCTATCTATGGTTCGAGCTTTGAGAGTGTTTCCGCGACCACCTTGCGTAAGGGAGATGTTGTTTTGGTTGAACGCGGGGACTATGTCCCTATGGACGGCGAAGTCATTGAAGGTGTCGCATCCGTCGATGAGAGTGCTATCACCGGGGAAAGCGCCCCCGTCATCCGTGAAAGCGGCGGCGACCGTTCCGCGGTCACAGGGGGAACACGTGTCTTGTCTGATTGGTTGGTGATTTGTATCACGGCCAATCCGGGAGAAACATTTTTGGACCACATGATCGCGATGGTTGAGGGAGCCCGTCGTCAAAAGACGCCCAATGAAATCGCGTTGAGCATTTTGTTAGTCGTTTTCACGATCATCTTTCTTTTAGTCACTGTGACGCTTTTGCCGTTTTCCATTTTCAGTGTCGCTGCGGCGGGCAAAGGCGTTGTTATTACGGTAACAGCCCTGGTGGCTTTGCTTGTTTGCCTTATTCCAACCACCATCGGTGGGTTACTGCCGGCCATTGGCATCGCGGGCATGGACAGGATGATCCAGGCCAATGTGATTGCCACCTCAGGACGCGCGGTCGAAGCCGCGGGTGATGTGGATGTCTTGTTGCTGGATAAGACAGGGACAATTACCCTGGGAAACAGACAGGCGGTCGCTTTCATTCCCACTAAAGGCGTCAGTGTTGAGACCCTGGCCGATGCGGCCCAATTATCTTCCTTGTCTGATGAAACGCCGGAAGGCCGCAGCATCGTTGTTTTGGCCAAGGAAAAATATGCTATCAGAGAACGGCAAACCAAGGAATTGGAAGCCAAGTTTATACCATTTACGGCCCAAACCAGAATGAGCGGGGTGGACCTGGGGGCCAATCGGCAAATTCGAAAGGGTTCGGTGGATGCCATTGAAGGTTATGTCAGGAAAGCCGGCGGGATTTTTCCTGAAGATTTGAAATCATCCATAGAAACCATTGCCAAGGGTGGCGGTACGCCCTTGGTGGTGGCAGAGAATAAAAATGTTCTTGGCGTCATTCAATTAAAGGATATCGTCAAAGGCGGCATTAAGGAACGTTTTGCGGAGTTGCGCCGCATGGGCATCAAGACCATCATGATAACCGGGGATAATCCCCTGACAGCCGCTGCTATTGCCGCGGAAGCGGGCATGGATGATTTTCTGGCCCAAGCCACACCTGAAACAAAATTAAAATTGATCCGTGATATGCAAACCGGCGGCCGCCTGGTGGCCATGACCGGTGATGGGACCAATGATGCGCCCGCTTTAGCTCAGGCGGACGTGGCGGTCGCTATGAATACGGGGACACAGGCTGCTAAAGAGGCCGGGAACATGGTGGATTTGGATTCCAATCCCACAAAGTTGATTGAGGTTGTGAAGATCGGCAAGCAGTTGTTAATTACCCGAGGGTCTTTGACGACCTTTAGCATCGCCAACGACGTTTCTAAATATTTCGCGATTATTCCCGCTGCATTTGTAGGGACATATCCGGCCTTAGGTGCGCTTAACATCATGCACTTGGCCACCCCGCAAAGTGCCATCCTTTCCGCGGTCATATTTAACGCACTGATCATTATTGTTTTAATTCCCTTATCATTATTCGGCGTGCCCTATAGGCCCATGGCCGCCAGCCGTCTATTGCGGGATAATCTATTGATCTACGGGGTAGGAGGCATTATTGCCCCCTTTGCAGGGATTAAAGTGATTGATATGATTTTGGTGGCATTACATTTGGTTTAAAGTTATGTCATTCGTCATTCTGAGCCCTTCGCTTCGTTCGAGGGCAGGCTCCGCGAAGAATCTTTAAAAGAATTAATTCTGTTGAGATCCTTCACTTCGTTCGGGATGACAGAAAACTTTGCACCATAGTGAAAGAACAGGAGATTCAAATGTTACTCGCTCAAATAAGACCCGCAATTGTATCATTTATTTTGTTGACCGTGATTACCGGCGGCCTATATCCGCTTTTAGTTACAGGGATTGCCCAAACGCTGTTCCATAAACAGGCGGAGGGTTCTTTGATTATTTCAGGGGACGGGAAGATAGTAGGCTCTACGCTGATAGGCCAGAATTTTGATGATCCCAAATATTTCTGGGGCCGTATATCAGCCACGAGTCCTGTCTATAATGCGTCATCTTCCGCGGGGTCTAATTTAGGACCCTTGAATCCCACATTACTAGATGAAGTCAAGGGGAGAATTACTGCGTTAAAAGCAATTGATCCTAATAATAATGATCCCATCCCGGTGGATTTAGTCACCTCGTCAGGTAGTGGTTTGGATCCGCATATCAGTTTGGCTGCTGCTTACTATCAACTGGCCCGTGTGGCCCGCGTGCGGGGATTGACCTTGGATGCGGTCAAAGGAATCGTCAATCAAAACACCCAAGGCCGCTTTTTAGGTTTGCTGGGTGAACCGGTTGTGAACGTCCTGCAAGTGAATCTCGCATTAGATCAATATAAAAAATAATGCCAGATCTTCCTAAATGAAGTATCATAAAAGTATGGAGAGACCGGATCCGGATGCAGTATTAGCCAGGGTTAAGGCTGAAGATAATCACCGCGGCAAGCTTAAGATTTTTTTTGGCATGTGCCCTGGTGTCGGCAAAACCTATGCCATGCTTCAGGAGGCACGCCAGCGTCAGGCAGAAGGCTTCCGGGTCTTGGTGGGTGTCGCTGTCACGCATGGCCGTGCCGAAACTCAGGCTCTCCTGGAGGGCTTAGAGCAACTCCCTCTAAAGAAGGTCAATTATCGCGGGATCACGCTTGAGGAGATGGACATTGATGAGATTCTCAAGCGCCGTCCTCAACTGGTTTTAGTCGATGAACTTGCCCACACTAATGCTCACGGCAGCCGGCACCCCAAACGTTATCAGGATGTTTTAGAAATACTTTCCGCCGACATCGATGTCTTTACCACGCTTAATGTGCAGCATGTCGACAGCCGCAGGGAGGATATTCTCGCCGTGACCCGGGTGGTCGTAGGAGAGACGGTCCCTGATACCATCCTTGATGAAGCCTCAGAAATCACCCTGGTTGACCTTTCTCCCCAAGCCTTACATCAGCGCCTGGCAGAAGGTAAAGTCTATGTTCCGGACCAAGCCAAGGCAGCAACTACTAATTTTTTTAAGACTGAGAATTTAACGGCCCTAAGGGAAATGGCCTTAAGGTTAACCACGGCCCATGTGAACCGCAATCTGCGTTCGTTGATGTTGGCCAAAGGTCTCTCGGGCCCCACACGCAGCGGTGAGCGCATTTTGGTGGCCGTCGGTATCACACCTTTTTCCGAATCATTGATCCGCATGACCCGCCGGTGGGCAGGCATGCTAGACGCGTCCTGGATTGCCTTGCACGTGGAAGGCTCTGCCTCTCTTTCCGAGGAGCATAAAGAGCGCTTAATGAAGAATTTGGCCCTTGCCCGACAACTCGGTGCCGAGATTATTCATCAAGTGGGGGATAATTTAGCTCAAGTCATCATTGATGTGGCCAATAAAGAAAATGTCACACAGATCATCGTAGGGAAATCCATTGAGAAAAATTGGCAGAGATTTTTAGGCGTTCCCACCCTTGCTGACCGCCTGGTGGCCTTAAGCGGACAGATAGACGTGCACATGGTACGCATGTCATCCTCAGATAAAAGTTTTCCAGACAAGCCTAAAGAAACCTTATCAAAAATAAGGCCTCGGGAATATGGTTTTAGTTTTTTGATGTTTGCCACCGCCACTGCGGTCAATATGTTCATTGCGCAATGGACCGGGTATCAGCATACGGGTCTGATGTATTTACTGACCGTCGTTTTGAGCGGGTCCTTCTTAGGTCGGTCTGCCGCCTTTTTATTGGCGGCCCTAAGCGCTTTGGCCTGGGATTTCCTGTTTATTCCTCCTCGGTATACTCTTGGTTTCAAGAGCAGCTACGATACGGGATTATTGGGGATGTTTTTTATCACAGCCCTGATGATGGGCTTTGTGACCTCCAAGTTACGCCGCCAAAAGGAAGTTGAACAGAAACAACGTCTGCGCTCTGAATCTCTCTATGAGCTGACACGTGCGTTGGCCCTCAGCACAGACATCGCCCAAGCCATGCGGGTCGCCACGAGCCAGATTAATTTGCTTTGCCAATCGACCAGTTGTGTCTTGATGATCGATGAAAACGAACAGCCTATTTTTGATCATGCCCTGGGAGATACCATCGAAATGACCGGGAATCAAAAAGGCACGGTCCAATGGGTGGTGGCCAATAAGAAGGCCGCCGGACGTTTTTCAGACACCTTGTCCCAACAACCCCTCATGTACATGCCGTTAATCTCCTCCGGGCAGGTCAGGGCAGTATTGGTGATCAATCTTTTGGAAGACAAGCCCTTGGATTTGGCCCAAAGGACATTATTAGAATCATTTATGGCCCTCATGACGGTCATGTTGGAAAAAGACCAACTATTGAAAATCTCCCGTGAAGCCAAGATGAAGGAAGACACCCAAAATTTACAAAGCGCCTTGCTTGATAATTTATCGCATGAGTTAAAAACGCCCCTGACGATCATCTCAGGCTATTTGGATGCCTTGGTTTTATATCATCAATGGCCCAAGGATGCCATGGAGCTTCTGGAGGAGTGCCGTCTGGCCTGCTTACGATTAACGAGCGGCGTTGACGCGGTTTTAGATTTGACTAAATTGGACACGGGAAATCTGAGTCCCAATTTTGCCTGGTGCGAGATCAAGGACGTCATTGATCAGGCTCTCAAGCAGGTCGTCTCTGAGGCTGATGAAAAGCGCATCCACCTGGATTGTCCTCAAGGTACTTTGTATGTGAATGCGGATTTTTATATGGTTACCCAATCCTTGAAAAACATTCTTCATAATGCGCTTGTCCATGGGCCGGAGGGCGGGGAGATTGATATTCAAGTGCGCATTATGGACCGGAAGGTGAGAATCAGTGTCATAGACCAGGGTGAGGGTATCCCCAAGGAGACCTTGGCCAAGATTTTTGATAAATTTTATCGGGGTGCAAAGACCAAAAAGGGCGGTCTGGGTCTAGGCCTATCCATCGCGCGGCGCTTTGTGCAATTAAACGAAGGCGATGTCGAAGCGGAGAATTTATCCCCTCAAGGGTTTATGGTGACGATAACATTGCCGATTGCAGAAAAAGAATAAGATGTCTAAGGGAATTGTCCTTGTCATTGATGATGAGCCGCAAATCCAAAAGATGCTGGGTGTTATTTTGACCCATGCCGGTTATGAAGTGATCAGTGCGACCAGCGGTGAAAAAGGTTTGGCCGCGCTTGTCTATAAAAAGCCGCAAGCCGTGCTGCTGGATATGGGTTTGCCTGACATGGAAGGCGAAGATGTACTGATGCGCATCAGGGAATTTAGCGATGTGGCCGTGATCATGGTCTCTGTCCGTGGTCAAGAAGAAATTAAGGTCAAATGCCTGGAAAGCGGGGCGGATGACTATATCACCAAGCCTTTTTCCGCCTCTGAATTGACCGCCAGGCTTTCCGCGGTATTACGGCGCAAGACGACACCGGGAATCGTTAATGAAGTTTTTGATAATGCCAAATTGCGTGTTGAGTTTAACACCCGCGGCGTGACCCTAAATGGCCATCAAGTTAAGTTGACTTCTATCGAATATGGTTTATTATCATGCTTGATCAAGAACGCAGGGCGTATCCTAACGATGCGTCAGATTTTAAGGGAAGTTTGGGGTACGGATAATGAAGAGAAAGCCAACTCAGCCCGCGTCTATTTAAACCACCTGCGCCAGAAGATTGAAGATGATCCCTCCCATCCCAAACGCATCATCAACGAACCCGGCATCGGTTATAGGTTTAACCTGCTTTAACAATAAACATGTCATTGCGGACAATAAACATGTCATGTGCTGGAAAATAAACATGTCATTCCGGCGAAAGCCGGAATCTTATGAACAACTATTATGTCTACATTTTAGCCAGTAAGAAAAACGGTGTTCTTTATACAGGAGTCACTAATAACTTAATTAAACGGGTATTTGAACATAAGGAGAATTTAATTGAAGGCTTTACCAAGAAATATTTTGTTCATAGATTAGTTTATTTTGAACAAACGAATGACATTGAAAGCGCCATAACACGGGAGAAGCAAATTAAAGAGTGGCGACGCCAATGGAGAATTGAGCTTATCGAGGCGAATAATCCAGATTGGAAGGATTTGTATAAAGAAATTCTATAATAAGATCCCGGCTTTCGCCGGGATGACAAATTTATTCATTAGGAGGATAAAGTCCATGCTTTTACTTTTAATTATTATTTTCTCGGCTTTGATCAGCCCTGCCTTTGCCCAACCCGCCGGTATGTCTTTAAAATCCACGGCTGTGGTTATTCCTGGCGGAGGAGGAGGGATTGGTTTTGATGATTTGGTTTACTCTTCTGAATTGCATAAAGTGATTGTGCCTGCCGATCATACCGGGAAATTGTATTTGATTGATCCTTCCAGTTTTGCCATGATTGGTATCGGGCATTTTACTTCGAGCGCTCAATTTCAAAAAGGCCATCATACAGGTGTTTCTTCGGCTGATCAAGGCGATGGGTTTATATTTACGGCTGATCATGGCACCCATACCCTGGATGCTGTCGATGCCAAAAGCGGTCAGGTGGTGGCGACAGCGCCTTTGGCCGGTGACCCTGATATCATTCGTTATGTGGGTTCCACACATGAAGTATGGGTCACCCAACCGGATGATAAAAAACAGATTGAAGTCTTTTCATTTACTGGCGGCGGTAAACCAACATTATCTCATACGATGGTGATACCGGTAGCGGACGGTCCAGAGTCCCTGACCATAGACAAGACACATCAACGGGTCTATACCAATTTAGGTAAACAAGCCGCGAGTATCGACATTAAAACCCATAGCATCATAGCCAGTTGGCCAAACACGTGTGAAAAATCAAGAGGCACTGCTGTTGATGAGAGTAGGAACTTCTTATTTGTCGCTTGTGGAGAAGGTAAAGCCGTGGCGTTTGACCTCAATAAAGATGGAAAATTACTTTCAAGTTTAGTCACAGGCGCCGGCCCTGATTTGGTTGATTACAATTCCCGTCTTTCCCATTTTTATATAACAGGATCTAAAAGTGCGACACTCTCCGTGTTAGGCGTATCTTCCAAGGGAGAGTTGTCCTTGTTGGGTGTGGGACAAGCCGCGGAGCGATCCCATTGCGTCGTAGGTGATGATCAGGATAATATTTGGGTCTGTGACCCTCATCATGGGCAGTTATTGCGTTTTAAGGATGCATTTCCAATAGTTCAATAGCTCCCGCTTGATGGGGGCTGTCTTGGAAAGTGTGGATAAAAGGGAGATTGATGATGGAAAGAATGAATAAGGTCGCAAAAATCACCATTTATTTTTGGATCATGAAGATTTTAGCGACAACCTTAGGCGAGACCTCGGGAGATCTTCTTTCCATGACCTGCAATCTCGGCTATTGTTCCGGCCTTCTTATTACGTCTTGCTTTTTTATAGTCGTTCTTGCCCTTCAGCTAAAATCTTTGAAATTTCATCCTTTCCTATATTGGGCTGTGATCGTGGGGACCACCTCCGTCGGCACTGAGATCTCGGATTATATGGACAGGACATTGGGCCTGGGCTATACGCGAGGGTCTCTCTTATTGGTTTTCTTTTTATTGACGACGCTCGTTCTGTGGTATTATCGGGAAAGGAATCTTGAGGTTTATCCCATTACAGAAAGAAGGATTGAAATATTTTATTGGATAGCGATATTATTCTCCAATACGTTGGGAACTGCTTTTGGCGATTTCTTGAGTGATAATTTGAAGCTAAGTTATACGGGTGGGGCAGTAGTCTGTGCCGCAATCATCGTGGGCGTACTTCTTCTTCATTATTTGACCCGTATCAATCAGATTGTGTTATTCTGGATTGCATTCGTCTTTACCCGGCCATTTGGGGCAACCTTTGGCGATTTGTTAACCAAGCCCATTGCCCAAGGAGGCCTCAACTTAGGAACCTTGCCAGCATCCTTGGTGGCAGTTTGTTTGTTAGTGTCTGTTTTGATCTTTACGGCATTCTCCGAGAAAAATCAATGATTAATCCTTACCGGCCCTCGCATCAACATCGCTCAACGCCTTCAAGAAGGGTGGATGAAGCTGAGAAGAAATTTTTGGCTGGTATTCCTATCGATCCAAGCCCTCGCATCCTTCTGGAGGCCGGAAGCCCGGAATTGACCATGCGGGCCATGGATTTGATCTGTCCCATCGGCATGGGGCAGCGAGGCCTTATTGTGGCACCGCCTGGTTCCGGGAAAACCACTTTTTTAAAACATATTTGCCAGGCGGTGGCACGAGGTACGCCTCAAATAAAATTGTATTGCCTTTTAATTGATGAGCGTCCGGAGGAGGTCACCGAATTCCGGCGTACGGTTTCGGGGCAAGTCCATTATTCTTCTTCTGATCAAAGTTATGAGCATCACATTGAGATAGCCGATAAACTCATGCGTCAGGCCTTTGTGGAAGTGTCGGCGGGGAGTGACGTGATGATTATGATAGACTCCCTCACCAGACTTGCGCGGGTGCATAATGCGCAAACACGTTCGAGCGGACGCACGATTTCCGGCGGTGTCGATGCCCGGGCCCTGGAGGTGCCGCGTCGCATTTTTGGGGCTGCCCGTAAGATTGAACACGGCGGATCACTCACTATTTTAGCGACCATTTTGATCGAAACCGGCAGCCGCATGGATGAGGTCATCTTTGAAGAATTCAAAGGCACCGGAAATATGGAAGTGGTCCTCTCCAGAGACATTGCCAATCACCGTATTTTTCCTGCGATTGACATTGCCAAAAGCGCTACGCGTAAGCAGGAATTACTTTTTACCCCGAAAGAGTACGCCCAAGTCGAAAAATTCCGCAGATCGCTGGCTGGTGTTGGGGCCATCGAAGCTGCCCAAAACCTGGTCAAGAAATTGCAGCAATTCCCCACCAATAAAGAATTACTATCCCATTACTAGATTGTCCTTCATTTTGAATTCATGTGTTCTTCATCTGCGGTTTGCTATTCTATGGTCGGAGTTATTAATACCTAAGGAGGCAGAAGATGAAAAGGGGCAATTCTTTGCGGGATACATTAATGGAGGAGTTATCTGAATTATTGAGTGCTGAGGACCGGCTTATTGGAGTTCTGCCTAAAATGGCAGAGGCCAGTCAATCCTCGTCGTTAAAAGCCGTGCTGGAGGACCATTTGGAAATCGCCAAAGAACATGCGTTTCGACTCCATGATATTTTCAGTAATTTAGGGGAGAACCCGCCACGGGTGAATTCTGAGGTCGTTACAGGGTTGGTTCAAGAGATGGAATTTGTCGTCAATAAAACCAGAAAGTGTCCCACACTCGATGCAGCGATCATTAATCTGACGCAAGGCATTGAGCAGTACGCCATCCCTAAGTATCAAACGGCCCATGAGCATGCCTCTGCTCTGGGATATTCAAGGATGGTTGAGTTGTTGAACGAAACCATTTTTGAGGAACGGGCCATCAATTCACATCTAAGCGAAGTGGCCCACTATTCTTCCAACGCCCTGGCTGTTAATCCCTTTGACCCACCATGGCATTCAATTCTGCAATAAGCTATCTTAAGTTTTTTTATCTCTTGATAAATTCTTGATAGTTTGTAAGTCATTAAACATTAAAGACTTACATAATTCTCTATCGTTGGACATTGCCCCCTCGGCATGGTATCCTTTTAGATAATATAAATCGTATAAACCCAAATCTATGTTTCGTCAATTAATCACCTTAACCGTCCTATCTGCCTTTATCTGTAGCTTGCTGACACCTGTCCCTAAGGTTCAGGCGCAAAATCTGCTCGGGCTGCCTGAACCCGGTGTTATGGTTTCGCTAAGCCCTGTTTATAATCCACCCATCATCAGGGGTCTGACAGTCCATAAGGACAACCCGTTTCTCTTTGATTTTATTGTGGATGTGGGGCAGGACCATCTTCATGGCCAGGCGCTGAAGAATGAGGGGGAGACATTAATCAAATATTTTTTGGCTTCCTTGGCGATTCCAGAAAAGGACCTGTGGGTCAATCTCTCACCTTATGAAAAGGACAGGACCATTCCGCAGGCGCTCGGAGAAACGGAGATGGGCCGTGATCTGTTGGCCCAAGATTATATCTTAAAGCAAATCACCGCCTCACTGATCTATCCTGAAAAGAACCTGGGTAAGACATTCTGGGACAAGGTCTATGCGGCCGCCCAAGAACAGTTCGGTACCACTCAAATCCCGGTGAACACCTTCAACAAAGTATGGATCATGGCCGACAAGGCGGAAGTCTTTGAACACAATCAAACCGTCTTTGTCGTCAAGTGCCATTTAAAAGTGATGCTGGAAGAAGACTATTTCTCATTAATGAAACACCAACCAAACACTGTCATCCTGAGCGCAGCGAAGGATCTCAATAGAACTAATTCTTTAAGAGATTCTTCGGCTTTGCCTCAGAATGACGTTCATTCTGTAGCATCTAAAATCATCCGTCAAATCATCCTTCCCCAACTGGAACGTGAAGTCAATACAGGCAAAAACTTCGCCCCATTGCGCCAGATTTGTAATTCTTTAATTTTAGCCAACTGGTACAAAAAGAACCTTCAAGAGGCAATTTTAAACCAAGTCTACACCGACAAAGAAACAGTTAAAGGCATCGCCTTGCAGGATAAAGCCATCAAGAAAAAGATCTATGATCGCTATCTCCAAGCGTATAAAAAGGGTGTTTTTAACTACATCAAGGAAGATGTCAATGAGACGGGAAAATCTATCCCGCGGAAATATTTTTCCGGAGGGTTTGTTGCCAGCGCTGCGATGGTCAGTCCCCAGCTTGACCATGACCCCGGAGAATTGGCACAAAACATTTCAGATAGGGCCTTGGTTTCTATGGAGACCGGTATGCGATTTAGTGAAGGGATTGATGCAGCTATGATACACCATGATAAATTAATGGACGAGCACCTCGAAATGGAGCGTCTTTTGGATGACTTAGATCCACAACATCCATTTTTAAATAATCTGTTTTTAAAAAGGTTTAATGATATTGTATCCATGTTAGCTGATGATTTTGGAGGTCGGTATAAATTTATTCAACTTTTTTATGATTATCTTGGCAATAGGGACGTTTTAGGAGATCCCGTCAAATTAGTTAGAAAAATGAGGTCATTTTCTCAGATGTTGTCAGGTGTCGTGCAATGGGAGACTTTACATCCCAAGAATGAGGCGTCCGAGAGACAAGATAGGATTTTTGTGCTGCCTGTTTTGGGTCAATTTTGTCCCATTATTCCTTCAGCTGTGAGAGATGAGGGGGCAGTGATCATTGCTTTACATAATAGGAAAACCTCGGTGGTAGGGACTAATGGCGTAACATATGGTATTACCTATTCCCCGGGCTTACAGCCAGATCAAAGAATTCATTACGGACCCTTAGATTTTGAGAAAATATACACTGAAAGAATGTCCCAAATTGACCGGGCAACGGTCGTTGATTCAACTATTAATGCCTTATCAGAACACTTTGGCATAGCTCCACGTGAGGCTGAAGGAGTTAGATGGTTTTTAGATGAAAAGAAGCCATTTGATGTTCTTGATCTTATAAGGGCGGTTAATTCTCTCGAGCCTACGGGGTCAGAGCAAGAATTAGCTGCCTTATTGCTTGCAGGCAGGGTGGCCGTTGCTCATGGCTTAGAAGCCCAAGCGCTGTCGTATTTAAAATCATATATCGAGCATCCTAGTGACGGGATTTCCGGGAAAAAGGGAGTAGCCAAACCAATATTAGATGAAGCAGATGCCAATTATGAATTTTATCTTTACATCGTGGAACAACAGAGGCGGGTTAAGCAATCGCCATGGGGTTGGAATACCAAGATTGCTGACATTGGTTTTACTCCCAGATTAGTGTCCTCGCTTGTCGTCAAGAAAATTGGCGCTGGCGCAGATGAACGCGTCATTCTCGCCCGCACTTTGGGTGAACTCTTGATCAATTATTCCTGGAAAGACCTTATAAAACGTCTAAGACATCCTCACGCTACGGAGGTCATTAAAATTCTTCGGGCCCAAGGCATTCAATTATACGGTGATCCTATTCCTTTGGAGTATAGTACAAGGCTTGACCTTGAATTAGACGCCATTGCGGATATGTTAAGGACGCCGTGGGGAAAAACCGAAAAGATCCCTAAGGTTCTTGATTGGGAAAAAAGAATTCTGAATAACTTGAGAAGAGAAAATGTCCGGACGCTGGCTCAATGGATCAGTAGGACGGATTTACACGAGGAGAATGGCTTTCTTAAATGGAAAGAGCAAGTCAATTGGCTAATTAAAACTTATTTGGACCCTGCCATGGGGACAAATTCCGCAAACGCGCTGAGGAGAGGTGGTATTGATCTTAATACAAGCAAAACCCTCTGGACCGACCGCAAAGAAGGGGCTGGGGTTGAGATGAAGGTGGACCAGGCGATGTTGGCGCGTCTGCGGCAGGATGGGATTGGTAGTTTGTCTCCGGAAATTTATAGTATCACCCCTATTGTGAGCATCTGGCCTTTAATCGGGTTTTGAGTTTTGTCCCTCATTATTAATAGCTAAATCCATCCATTTATAGTAAACTATCCGGCTTATGGCACTTATCAGTTTGCAGGAAATATCCGTGGCCTTTGGCGGCCCGCTTTTGTTCGATCATTTGAGTCTTCAGGTGGAGCCTGGGGAGCGTATTGCTTTGCTTGGCCGCAATGGGGTAGGCAAGACGACGCTCATGAAGGTGATGGCGGGCCAGGTTTCAATTGATGAGGGGGAGATCGTTTATCAAAAGGGCATCCAGGTCACCCATTTGCCTCAGGAAGTGCCGAATGACATCAAAGGCATAGTATTCGATATTGTTTTTTCCGGTCTTGGGCCCCGCGCCAAACTTTTGAGTGATTATCATCACGTGGTCCACCGCCTGCATACGGAGCATACCCCTGAATTGATGCGCCAACTGGATACACTGCAAACAGAATTAGACCAAAGCGGCGGCTGGGACATCGATGCTGAAGTAGAACTTGTCTTGTCCCATATGAAGCTCGATGGCGAAGCTGATTTTGAAAAGCTCTCCGGCGGCCAGAAACGCCGTGTGCTTTTAGCCAAGGCCCTGGTCCTTAAGCCTGAAGTGTTGCTTTTGGATGAGCCCACCAATCACTTGGACATTGATTCCATCAATTGGCTGGAAGGATTTTTAAAAGATTATCCGGGAACCATATTCTTTGTGACACATGACCGCATGTTCATGCAGCATTTGGCAACCCGGATTGTTGAGCTTGATCGCGGTAAAATCTTTAGTTGGTCTTGCGGCTACCAGATATTTTTGGAGCGTAAAGCCCAGGCCCTTGAAGTGGAAGCTGCCCAGCGTATTGATTTTGACAGGAAATTAGCTGAAGAAGAGATATGGGTCCGCAAAGGGGTGAAAGCCCGTCGGGTGCGCAATGAAGGCAGGGTCAAGGCTCTGGAACGCCTGCGTG
>CAZKUL010000058.1:0-16531 GCA_964555945.1 uncultured Planctomycetales bacterium | reverse complement strand
CTCTCAATGATTCACCCATAGGCAGATCCCCAATATCAACATCTTGGTAAAGAGGATCATGGCCGGGGAAGCGATTATCCTCTCTTGTTAAGGGGGGCGGTTGAATGGAATAAGATCTTCTCCAAATAGCGACCTGTTTGTCTCCATATTGCTGGGCGGTTTGCGCCTTATTTAAGCCTTGAAGTGCCCCATAGTGCCGTTCGTTGAGCCGCCATGATTTATAGACCTCTAGGCCTTTTAACCCCATTTCCTCCAAAACAATTTCCAATGTCCTCGTGGCCCTGATCAAGACGGAGGTGAAAGCTGCATCGAGGGTGAACCCCCTGCCCTTGAGAATTCTGCCCGCTTCCCTGGCTTCAGTGACCCCTTTTGGAGAAAGATCCACATCTGTCCAACCTGTAAAACGGTTTTCCTGGTTCCAAACGCTCTCGCCATGCCTGAGTAGAACCAGTGGCGTCATAGATTGCTTTGGTCAATGGTTATTTTATCCCCTGTGATCTTGGAATTAGGGACAATCACGCGCTTTTTATCACTCGTAATAATAATGGTATTAAAAATCTGGATCTCTTCAACCATTCCCTGCGCCCCACCCGCATCAATGATGTCTCCCACCTTAAAAGGCTGAAATAAGATGAGCATAAATCCTGAGGCAAAATTAGCCAGCGATCCTTGTAAGGCCAAACCCACGGCCAGAGACGCGGCACCGACTACCGCAATAAAAGAGCCCGTTTCCACACCCAGCTTATTTAGCGCGGCAATACAGACGAAGCTCATGATGCCGTAAAATACCAAATGACGCCCAAAGGTGGCCAAGGTCTTATCCACCCGCGCCTTAAGCATGGATTTTTCAAGTAAACCAGCCACGCCATGAGCCAACCAACGACCGATGATTAAGATAAGAATGGCCGCCACTACACTCAAGCCATATTGGATAAAATATTGATAACTCTTTTCAATCGTATCTTTCATATCTATCTCCCTTTTAGATCTTTATTCCAAGGAATACATGGCCCCCAATTGTTTTAATGCATTAGGAGGCAAATAGCCCTTTAATTTTCTACGGATAAGCCTGTTTAATTCAGTCGTGCTGCCGGGTGCCCCCAAGCTACCGCCAAATTGAAGATACGCCATATTAAGACAGACCATACTGTACAACCACACCTTCTTCTTTTGCCCCTCGACATTGATTTCCCTGACAATATCCGTATAAGCCTTGGCCATGGCTTCCTTCATCTCCAGGTTGACGCGCGGATGACGCGAGTGTTCCAATTCAGCAATCGTTTCAGCCAATGACTTGGTATCAACCCCGTCAAGAAGCTCTTTGACCATCTTAACGCGCTCAACGTCTTGGGCTGTCAGACGACCTCGCCCATAGCTTTCTTCGCCGTGAGCGGATGCAGTCAAGAATATAAGGATAAATATGAATGAAAAATGTTTACGCAATGGCATAGTCCGTTAATTATATTCTGCTTTTCATTATTTGAAATAACTATTTTTACATCCTATAATAGTCTCCCATGAAATTAAATATCCTTCGTTCCGTTTTTGGTTATGAATCCTTCAGACCCTTGCAGGAGACCTGCATCCAATCCGTGCTGGATAAAACGGATACTGTACTCATTATGCCAACCGGTGGAGGTAAATCCATTTGTTATCAAATCCCGGCACTCATGCTTCCGGGATTGACCATTGTCATCTCTCCTTTGATTTCGCTCATGAAAGACCAGGTCAGCCAGCTCAAAGGCTTAGGAGTTCAGGCAGAAGTCTTAAACAGCAGCCTTTCCTGGGAGGAATATGATGCCAACAAAGCCAAAGTCACTTCAGGTAAAACAAAGCTCCTGTTCCTGGCTCCTGAAACATTGTTCAAAGAAAATATCCTTGAAATGTTAAGCGCCTGCCGGGTGGATTGTGTGACCATTGATGAAGCCCATTGCATCTCGGAATGGGGCCATGATTTCCGTCCTGAATACCGCAGAATCAAAGATTTACGCCAGCATTTCCCCCATGCTGTCTTTTTGGCCGTCACCGCCACCGCCACCAAACGCGTGCGCCAGGATATCATTGTTAATTTGGCCCTAAAAAATCCACGCGAACTGGTGGCCAGCTTTAATCGCGATAATCTATTTTATGAAGTTATCCCTAAAGCACGGGCCACGGACCAGACCATTGATTATATCAATAAATTCAAGGACCAAAGCGGCATCATTTATTGCTTTTCACGCAAGCAGGTCGATAGTTTGACCGAGGAACTTAAATATTTTGGTTTCAAGGCGCTGCCCTATCATGCAGGACTTCCCGATGATGTCCGTCATAAAAACCAGGAATTATTTATCCGGGACGATGTGCCCATTATGGTTGCCACCATCGCCTTTGGCATGGGCATTAACAAACCCAATGTCCGTTTTGTCATCCATTATGATCTGCCCAAGAACATCGAATCCTATTATCAGGAAACCGGACGCGCCGGACGCGATGGCCTGCCATCGCAATGCCTCTTATTATTTAGCGCGGGCGATGCCTCCAAGATAAAATACTTTATCGATCAAAAAGAAGATGAAGCCCAAAAGCGGGTGGCCCAGAACCATTTAAATACCATCATGGCTTATGCCCAAAGCCGCCAATGCAGGCGCATTCCCCTCATTAATTATTTTGGGGAAAATTATACGATTGAAAATTGCGGTCAATGTGATAATTGTGTGAAGCCTGCTGAGGCAACCGTGAATCTTACGGTGCAGGCCATTAAGTTTATGCAATGTGTCTCGGAGACGGATGAACGTTTTGGCGCCTTGCACGTGATCAATGTCCTGCGTGGTTCAGAAGCAGAAAAAGTACTCAATTATAATCACCAGCACTGCAAAACATTCGGGGCTGGCCGTGATTGGTCGGTGAAGCAATGGCAGCATTTTGTCGGACAATTATTGTCAGAAAATCTGCTGGCCAAGAGTGATGATTATGGGGTCTTGAGCCTGTCTAAAGGCTCTTATGAAATCTTAAGCGGTAAACGTTCAGTTCAAGGGTATATGCTTGAGGACAACAATGTGAGTACGCGCGAAAGCGACGTGCGGGGCAATAACCGAATGCCTAAACAAAATGAAGCGTATGATACCAACTTATTTGAGAAATTACGGTCTAAACGCAAAGAGCTTGCCGATGCCAACGGCGTCCCCCCTTACATCATTTTTTCGGATAAGTCCCTCATCGATATGTGCCACCGCAGACCCAAAACCAAGATACAATTTGCTGAAGTCTTCGGTGTCGGCGCCCAAAAGCTGGAACGCTTCAGTGATATTTTTATTCGGGTTATCAATAGCTAAATTCTTAGCAACTCATCGGGTCCTGTCCTCGGGAATCCCCATGTCGTCCTCGGGTTGAAAAGCACCCTCCGGGCGCCATGGGCGATGCCCCTCCCTCGGCCACCCGATGAGACGCATGGATAGCAAAATTTCTACAAATTCTTATACCCGCAATGTTCATCCCCCGGCCACGATTGGCCTTGGGCAATCTTGTCGCGAATAGGCACACAGGTCAATTCTTTGCCAGATACCGTGTGCCATTGGCCAAATCGATTTTCATACACCGCGCAATAAAACTTGCCTGCTGAATTCTTACGGAGATTTTCACAAGGGTCATCCCATGCCCCGCAACAGGCACCGCAGCGGGTGCATCTTGATTCCCATTCAACGCTCTTGGTAAACATCCATGCATTATAACGATCTAAGTCTGTCGACATATCTTCAAAGTTGATAAGCATCTTTTCGCCACATCGCTGCAGCCATCAGGACTATATTTTTGTGAGAATCGATTTGGTAGAAAAGGCGCATATCCCCAACGCGATACCTCCATGTTGGGTGGGAGCAACCCTTCAATTTCTTGATATTCTTTCCAAAATATGGCTGATTTCGCAATTGAGGATAAACGTATTGATGAAGTTTTTTATTAAACGCTTCCTGCTTCTTGCCCAGAAGGTCTTCAAGATGGTCAAGGTAATCCTGTGTTTCAAAAATCTGAAAATTAAACAAAACGGCCTTTCCTTTGTGTAAACTGCTTGTTGCCTCGTTCTATGCTTTTCATCACCTTTTCATCGGACAAAATTTCCTTCATTTCTCCCTCATCCACCGTGTTCATGTTGGCAATCGCTTCCATGACCCGGTGCGTGATAAAATTAGAAATCGGCCTTCTTTCATGCTTGGCTACTGAGGAAATGACCTTGTAATCTTCGTTGGAAAGCCTGATAGTCACTGTTTTAGACATGATAACCTCCTACTCTTTAATTAGAATATAATATATTCTTTTGTATTCGTCAAGAGCGTATTAAAAAACCTCATGTGAAAAACCATGAGGGTTTTTAATGGTACAAATATAACGTTCCCGACTTTTACTTGGCCAACTCGAAGAGCGCCGGCACATTCTGCTGGGTGATCGGCGTGATGCTGCGAATATAGGAAACGAGGCCATTAAAATTCAACATCGCCGGGTCCTGATACTGGGGCGCCAAAGGCATACCCGCCCCATCGACCTTGATATTCATGGTCAAATGCTCGTCGCTTAAGTTGATACCGCCAGGCGCCGCTGGGGCTGCCATCTGTCTATTTTCAGCAAACTGGTCCCTAATCAAATTATCCATGGCCTCTTGCTGCCCTTGAGCCAGAGCACTGTTCACTTGTGCTGTAAACGCCTGCTCATTGATGGGTGTCGCCACAAATTGATGTACTGCATGAGCCATAACCCTTCCAATTTCCTCTGGATTCGCTTGCGTCATTTGTGCCGTTGGCATGGCGGCCATAGCTCCCAACATAGGTATGGTCCTTTCCGCTGTCAATGGCTCATTAATTGACTGCACATCGGAAAGATGATTTCTTACCACACCCAGAATTTCTTCTGCCCCCTGAGCCTGACCCAATTCAAACGCCAACTTATCTTGATTGGTAGAAGACCCTCTTAAATGAGTTATCAAGTTTAACAAACTTTGTTTCTTTGCCGCTGGGCTTACACCTGGCATATTCACAATTGCACCAGCAAGATTCATGGGTGTGACGTTTCTAGTTACCGGGGAAGAGGCAAAATAGTCTGCAAGCACTCTCCCGATGGCAGCTTTTTGTCCTTGCACCAACCCTCTGTTAAATTGCACCCTAAGCAGCCCTTCATTAATGGGTTTCTGCGCAAACTGGTGTACTGCTGTTACCGTGATATCTGCCATTTCCGGCAAACTCGCTTGCGGCATTTGTATCGCAGATGGCGCTGCTATAGCACCCAACATCGGTATAGCCTCAGTTGGTGTGATAGACCTATTTATAATATTTTGGGGCATTGTGGAAAGTTGTCGCCGCACCACATTCATCATGTCTATCTCATCCTTTGCCTGACTCAATGCACTTGCAAACTGTTGCTGTTGAGGGTTCGAAGCTCCTAAATGAGCTATCAAATTGACCAAACCTTGTTCGCGTGCTTCTCGGCTTACGCCCCGGGTATTGACAATGCCTTCAGCAACATTTATTGGCTTTACTACATGTTCGACACCAGGCTGCCCTTCAGGAAGAAAATCGGCATCAGCCACACTCAATCGTTCATTACGTTGTGCAACAAGTGCTTGATCCTGAAATCTGTTAACCTCTGTCAGAAGGGCGGGGTCTTGCTGTGTCAAATGATGGATTAACGTGGCCATTAATTCATTACGTTGTTTTTGAGTCACTTGCGGCGGTAATGAGATGTTAGCCATTGCTGTCGCAAGTGCCCTTGCATCAGGTATTGCTGATATATTGCTTATACTCGGAGTCTCTTGACCCATTTCCTTTTTAATCAATTCTTTCACTGCAGGCCATAAATCCTGTACAGCTGAGGGTTGATTCTGTTGAACTTGTAATTCCTGCGCCAAACGCAATATATGGTTTTGCCTTTCGGGAGCGGGCATATTCGGCCTGGTCAAATGACTCACCAATGCGGCCATGAACCTCTCGCGAGCCTCATCACTGAGCGGCAACTGTGCCACTCCTAGGGCCACACCCTCAACCATATTTGAGTTGAAGCTGGTGGCGTTAGCAAGACGATCTGCTATGACGGTTTCAATAGGTTCTCGATCTAACCTTGCCGCCAAATTCTGTACAGCTTGATTTCTTTGTTGAGCTAATGATTGAAACATTCTATCGGTGCTGCCTTGAACACTTTCCGGCAACACTACACCTCCCGACAAATATCTCCTCGGTATAATCTGTCCATCAGGTGTCGCTTCTTTCTTGATGTAGTTAAAGACCCCGCGCTTGTAGGCTTGTAAATATTGCATGAATATTTTTTCCTTGGCTTGAGGGTCGCTGGCCATTTGGCCGGCGATCTTGGATTTGTTGGCGAAGACTTGTCCTAACAAGCTTTCTCTGAGGGTCTTTTTAAACCAGGTGGCCATGATCTCGGCGTTATAGATTTGGCGGACAGCGGCGAAGCTTTGGCCTTCATTGACTTCCTTTTCGATGGCCGGGATGATGATTTCACGAACAATCTGGGAGGCCATCTGGGTCTTGGCATCGCTGCTGGTATTTTCTACAGCACTCACATCACCAAACTGTTCCTTATTCTGCTCAATGGCCATATAATCCTGTTCCAGCATGACCTTCAGATGAGACCCCACTAAAAAGGCCGTATCTCCCTTTTGATAAACATCCGCATGGTCAGCCACAATCCATACCTTGTTAAAGGTATTGACATTGATGTCGGTGGTACCAAAACGGGCCTGGGATTCTTGATAAATTTTATTCCAAAATGTTTTGCCCAAACCATCTTCAGGATACATTAGAGAAGCCGTAAATTGCTTGAGCACATAATCCTGGGCCAACAGGTCCCGGCCCATTTCCGTTTGGCCGAATACTTCAGGGATGATGCGCTTTGATTCATACGGTGAAAGATTGACCCACATGTCTTTATTGGGCATGGCCAAAGACACTAAGAAATATTTGATGATCTTATTAAATTCCTCTTTCTTGACATCATAACCCATGGGACTCTCTCCCTGGTCCATAATAAAACCGAAACTAAACGGGTTCTTGAGATCGATCTTAAGGCCTACCATTTGAGGGGGCTCAAAATGCTGGGTCACATGGACCATTTGGCCGACCGGAGGCATCATGATAGCTACTTGGGAATAAACGGGTTGGGCTGGGAGAAATCCTGTGAAGGCCACTAAAACCGTGAAAGCACTAAAACGAAAAAACGAGGATTGTCTAAAGGATCTTGTGCTCATTTTTATCTCCTCTTTTTGCATAGATGATATGAAAGAATTTATATTATAGGTATCTCATGTAAAGTATAACATGTGGCAGAGTGAAGTCAAACTTAGGGGCGAAGAATTATTATCGCATAAATCATTTGATACCAATTACTTACTAATAAATAAAATAAAATATTAAACAACAAATTATTTAATTCCCCCCACCCTGGCCCGCCCCACCGGGGGGGGGCGGGAATATGAGGGATATGAAGAACTAGATGTTTTCATTTTTCTTATTTTTACTTCGATTAATTTCTTTGCGGACTGTGCTTAATAACTTAGGGTAATGCAAGGGCTTAGCAAAAGCCCGGTAGGATTCTTCACCAATTTTAATGACAAGCTCTCCGTCATCGTCTTTCACCTGGATAGTCGTGGTCGCAAAAACAACAGGAATATTCTTTGCGTCCTCATCCATCCTTAGCTTTTTAACAAATTCCCGGCCATCGCCCACCGGAAAAATAATATCCATTAATATCGCATCAGGCTTCTTGGTTTTAGCGAGCTTGAGGCATTCTTCTTCATCCCAGGCCAGGAATACTTGATATCCATCATTGCTGAATACCTTCTCCGTCATTTTCTGTGCCACCGGATTATCATCGACTAATAAAATTGTCCTTTTTTTTCCATGCATAAATATTCCTCAATTTAGGATGTTTGACAGATATTGGCTGTCCAAATAGGTCGTAGGGGCCGACCTTGTGTCGGCCCGTACCATCGGGCGGACACAAGGTCCGCCCCTACGAAAAGATCATATCGATTTATTATCCTGGATTTTACGGGAGGTGTCGATGATGAAAGATAAAATTATTCAGGCACAGGAACGTCACTTGAGGAGCGATGATTTTGGACAGTCATCATCAAGGGAATGGAGAGGATAAAAATAATCGCCATCAGCAGGAAGATGTGATTGAAGGACAACATTTGGGCCTGACGGTCAATTTCATTACTGACAGCAACGAGCGCCGCTTTGTGGGCGAGAGCAGCATTCATGCCGTGCTGATGGAACCCTTCTCCCACACTTCTGATCCAGTGCCGGGAAAGCCGACTATAAGATGTGACATGGTTGATGAGCACGCTTCGGTACAACGTTTGTCCATTGCTGAGCAAGGTGGCACCGATGGCAATGCCAACACTGCCCATGATCTGGCGCGTGACATTATACAGACCAACAGCGGAGGTCATCCTTGGTTTATCGATCGTTGAAAGCACAACCGTACTTAAGGCCACAAACATCATCCCGAATCCCATTCCCTGGAACAATTGAGGGAGGACCAAATCCCGGCCGTTGACATCCAAGGATAAATGGGCGAATTGCCAATAGGAGCATACGGTGATCGCAAGCCCCACCAAAAGGATCGGCCGGGGTCCCCAGGAATTATATAGACGTCCAGCCAGGGGCATAGCAATGGCCATGATCAAACTGCGGGGCATGAGGATCAAACCTGTCTCATTGGCCGTATAACCCAGTTGTTGAAGAAAAAGAGGCTGTAAAAATAATGTGCTGTAAAGACATAATCCAAACACGGCCCCCACCAAGGTGCCGCAGATAAAATTACGGTCTTTAAACAGGGACAAATCAACGACTGGCTTTGCAACACTGAGCTCACGCCAGATAAACAGGACCATACTTCCCACAGCGATAATAGTTGACCAAACAATCAAACTTGAATCAAACCATCCTTTGTCCTGGCCCTTTTCAAAAACGATTTGCATGGCCACGAAACTCATCGTCATCCACATAAGCCCCAGCCAATCAATTTTCCCCTTTTCTCGCACCAAGAAAGAAGGCTCTTGGATATAGAGCGTGGCCATCCAAAAATTAAGAATGCCGATAGGAATATTGACATAAAAAATCCAGGGCCAGGAAAAATTATCGGTGAGCCACCCCCCCACGGCGGGACCGAAAGCGGGCCCAATAACAACCGCCATCCCGTAAATGCCCATGGCCAGCCCCTGCTCCTTCTGAGAAAAAGTCTCTCGCAAGATAGCCTGCGAAATAGGCAGTAAAACACCTCCACCGATACCCTGGATGACTCGGAAAACAATCAGCGACGGTAAGTCCCAGGCCAAACCGCATAACAGGGAGCTGACCGTAAATAAGAACACACTAAATAAATAAAAGGGCCTGCGACCGAACCGCGCGCTTAAGAACGCTATCACAGGCATGATGATAACGGAGGAGAGGATATACCCGGAAGCGACCCAAGTAATTTCTTCAACGGAGGCACCAAGATTGCCCCGCATATAGGGCAACGCCACATTCACGATACTCGTGTCCACAGCACTCATGATGGCCCCGAGCAAGACTGTCAGGCACACCATCCATTTATGGCGCTCAGCTTGGACCATGGATTATCCTTTGATGCTGCGCAGATCGACTTTAGGTGAGACCGACAGTCCAGGCCACAGAGGATAATCGGGATTTGGATTGATCAGCGTGATTTTTACAGGCACGCGCTGAACGACCTTGATGTAGTTTCCAGTAGCATTTTGGGCCGGTAACAAACTAAAAACTTCTCCTGTCCCATCCTGGACACTGTCCACACGTCCGGTAAATGTGACTCCGGGGTAAGCATCCACATGGATATTCACAGGGTTGCCTGGCTTGATGTGGTTCATCTGCGTTTCCTTAAAATTTGCGGTGACCCAGACATCATTGGACACAATGGATAATAACGGCGTGCCGACCTGCACATAGGCCCCTACTTCGACTGACCTCGCGCTGACACGTCCGTCAATTGGCGCTGTGATGCGCGTGCGCTCCACGTCCAATTGGGCCAGACCCAGACGGGACTGCGCACGCATGAATTGAGCGTGGGCATTCTTGACACGTAATGAAGTATTATCGAATTCCTGTTTGGATATCTCCTGACGGGACAGCAATTGTTGATAGCGTGATTGGTCCTTAAGGGCTTCTTGATATTCCGCTTGGGCCGCTAGCTCATCAGCCAGAGCGATGTCGCGCTTATAGGTGTAATCCTTATCATCAATGCGCGCCAACACCTCCCCGCTGTTGACCATTTGATTATCCTTGATCATCACAGAGATAATCCGTCCATCCACCTGGGCGCTGATGGGCGCAATATGTCCGTCGACAAAGGCATCATCCGTGGTTTCGAAAGAAATAAACTGGTAATAGGCATAAACCAATATCACCACAAAGGCCAGTAGACCCGCAATCAGATATTTCTTGGGGACTTTTTGCAAAAATTTTGGTGTGTTCATCTGCTTGTTCCTTTCAATTCAAAACCTCGAGGATCACCCAAAGCCCCAAAATAATTGAGCTCGGCCTGATCATATTGAGCTAAGGCTTGGACGTATTTATCTTTGGAATCTGCCAGCGCGTCCTGCGCGTCAATCACTTGAATATTATCACCCAAGCCTGCCGTGAACCTGTCCCGGGCCAAATCAAGCTCCCGCTGTGCAAAACCTTCCACCTTCTTGACGGCGTCCAATTGCGCGCGGGTGGAAACCAGGGTCGCCAGAGCCAGGCGCACATCCTCTTCAATTGTCCAATTCAAATCATCAGCCTTAACTCTTTGTTCTTCGTTGAGTCCTTCGTTTTCTTTGATCTCTCCTGCGATTCGCCCGCCTTCCCATATAGGCAGGGAAATCTTCACCATGGCATCCGCCGCATGGGCCACGCTCTTATCGGGTGTTACGCCTGTTTCTCCCCAATCCCCTGTGAGATCGATCTTGGGCAAATATTCCCGTCGGCTGGCTTTTAATTCAGCGAGGGAATAATCACTGTTGGCATTGGCCACGCGCATTTCCATCCGATTTTCTTTGGCATAGGTGATGGCTTTGTCTTCAGGAAGATAAGCCTTGATCTCATTGATTAAAACATCTGTTAATGCAATCGGCTGCGCCAAAGGGATCCTGACCAGACGCTTTAATTCCAATTGAGATTTGATCACATTTAAACGCAATGCCTCCTGCCGCGCCATTTGTTGGGCCAATTGGGTACGGTCACGGGCCACATCTACCTGGGAGGCGAGCCCCGCATCTAATTGATGCAGCGACAAGGAGAGAAAATGTTGGGCCAAACGAACATCCTCATAAGAAGAAGCCAGTTCCTGAGTGTCACCCAAGGCCTGGACGTAGGCGAGACTCGTGGCCAGGAGCACCTGTTGTGAGGCCAGTTCTATTTCCAATTGTGAAGATTCCCATTGAATGCGTCCTGCTTGGGCACGCGCCATGGCAGAAAAATCCACAATACGCTGAGATACCATGATCCTTGCATCAAATGTATTAAAGGGGCCCAGCACCCCCACTCCCGGAAACCCCAGAGCGCCAAAATTCTCCCACCATGTCCGCTGTTGGGAAGCCACAGCCTCAATATGCGGCAACAGATTGACATTCAAGATGTCCCGTTGACCTGAGGCTTGCTGGACGCGGGCCTTGGCCACAAGCACCTCGATATTGTTTTTTAAAGCCAAATCAATACATTGCTTAAGGCTCAAGGACAATACATTTGCCTTGGCACTACTTGGCGTGGCTGCCAGTATCGTCAGGAGCAAGGCAACGAGGCCATGTTTCAGGAATTTCTTTGTCATGATGAAATTAATAAATACGATAGGAACTTACCATTTAAAGGCAATGCCGGTGCGCTGGCATTGCTTGCAGATGGGCATGCTGCCGCGGCCTTTGGTCTTCATTAACTGCCTGGTCGCTTGGGCGGCAGGGCCATTCCAGATATCTTTGATGTGTGACTTTCCTGTGGCATAAACGGTGTAGGGCTTGATATTGCTCCAGATCACACCTTCGCAGCACTGCAACACATTCCCGTTAAAATCTACTTGCATCCCCTTCCATAACCAATCGCAGGAGATAGGTAAGGTCGACGTTGGCAGAGGTGTTTCCTTATCTTCCAAACCGCCACGGGGATTTCCTTGCCGGAAACTCAACATGACTCCAATCTCCTTACAAAACTCACGTATCAGGGGAATTTGGTGGCGATTATAATTGTAGGTGATCCAGTCAATAAGAATGACCGTATGGGACTTTAACTCATCCCTTAGGCGCGCCACCATGCGGATATTATTTTTGAGCTTTTCAACTTCACCATAACGGATTTGGATGCTGTAAATGTCCTGGGTAAATCCTCCTAACTGAATCTTGATTAAATTGATACCGGCTTCCAGAATGGCCCTGGCGTTGGTTTCCGTAAACCGCAATCCATTGGTAGAAATCATGGACATGACCTTGTTCTGTGTCGAAAACTGTACGATATCCGCTAAATCTTTATATAAAAGCGGTTCTCCGTTTGTATAGAGGACTGCCATCAACACATCGTCTTTAAGCTGACCGATGATCTCCTTGGCCATTTCAGGGGGCATTTTCCCCTTGGTAATGCTGTCAATGACCGGATATTCCGGATTAATATTGTAGATCTTGCCCTTGCCATCCCGGCAAAAGAGACAGCCGGCATTACATTCATTCCACAGTTCCAAACTCAGCACAAAAGGGGATGCTGCGGAATATTTGGTTTGAAACGTATAGGCCAGCGAACAAACCAGCACGTTCCAGAGCTTGCGCAGGGTGATCTTCCCCGCTGCAATAGCGACAAAGAATAATTTGATTTTCAGGAAAATATAATGGTTATGCTGAGGGGTTGTTTGTTTCATTCTCAAATCCATAGGTCGAATCGATGATATACCTGGGACGCATTTTAGTCTGCTCATGGACTGAATGCAAATATAAACCAATGGCGCCCAAACAAAATAGCTGCACGGCACTAATAAATAAAATGACCACCATCAATGCTGTCCATCCCGGGATGGCCCTTCCATGTACTTTTTCAGACAATGCATAGACCATCAAGGCCATATCCACAAAAATGGTAAATACGCCGCAGTAAGACGCAATTTCCAAAGGCACGGAAGAAAAATTGATCAACGCGGAATTAAGGAAATTGGAAATGACTTTTTTCCCCAAGACAAAAAACTTACTGCTGCCGGCAAAACGGGGGCGGCGTTCATACTCTACAAAAACTTGCTTGAAGCCCACATACGCGACCAACCCCCGCAAAAAGGGACGCGTTTCCTGCATGGTTAACAGATGATTGACCATGCGACGTGACAATAATTTAAAATCCCCTGCCTCACGCGGTATCTGGACCGACGAATAGCGGTTAAGGATATAGTAGCCAAGCCGGGTAACCAATAATTTCAAAGGAGACTCGCCATGCCGCCTCTTGCGCACCGTATGCACCACATCAATATTCTCCGCCTCCTGCCAGGCCGCCAGCATTCGCGGGATAAGCTCCGGGGGGTCCTGCAGGTCACAGTCCATATAAATGACGGCTTCCCCTTTTGTATGTTTCAACCCGGCCATGACACAAACAGACACGCCAAAGGTCCGCGACATGGTGATGATCTTGATGTCCTTATAGTTACGGTCATTTTCAATGAGCGTGGCCAATGATTGGTCGGTCGAAGAATCGTCGACAAAAATAAACTCCCAGCCGGTAATTAGGGCGTTACTACGAAGAACTGAAAGGACGCCTCGCAAACTTTTGAGAAATTCGGGAAGAACATCAGCTTCATTACGAAAGGAAAAAACAAAAGATAAGAGGATTGGTTTTCTTGACACAGGCTGATACCAGGTTATTTATTAATAATTAATTTATTCATTTTAATATCTCCCTATATTTTATCAACAAGTTTGTGTTTTAAACTCTTGATACTTTTCTTCTGGGTCTTAAGACGATAATGCGTGGGGCTCGCCTTCATGATCTTGTTAAAAATACGGATAAATGACTCCAGGTTCTGATAACCCAGACGATTCGCGATTTCCGTGACCGTATAATCGGAATTCTTCAAAAGTTCACAAGCTTGGGTGACTTTGATGGAAAGACGATACTCATTGAAACCCTGACCGGTGATTTCTTTAAAAATGCGGCTAAAATATTTGGGACTGACACAGAGCTGACCTGCGACATCTTCCAGGGTAATTTTCTTTTCAAAATTACGTTCTATGAATTGTTTGGCCTGCTCTATTTTGGCTGAAATGCCATGAGTATGGGGAAAATTGCGCAGGACTTTAGCGGCAAGGGTGGTTCGAATCGTTTCTAAGAATTTGAGAACATTGATAGGCTTTTCGATGTAATCATCCGCGCGGCCTTTGAGCGCGTCAATGGCAATGTCCTTGCTGCTTTGGCCGGTAAGCATAATGATGGCGAGAGAAGGTTTGACCCGCTTGATCTCCCTCAACACTTCCAACCCAGACAGTTGCGGCATAACAGCATCAAGGATGACCAAATCAATGGCATTGGGCTTCTTTAAGATAGCCAGGGCTTCTAACCCGTTGACGGCTTCGACAATGGTATAATCTTCCAGACAATCCCGCAATTCCTCACGAAAGTCCGCGTCATCATCCACCACTAAAATTTGATACGCCATAGTATGAATACAAGTCTAACAGAAGAAAAAAATACCCTGGCCTCCTTATTTAAAATGATTATACTCTGCTGCGCGAAAAGAGACAAGTGCTTCTTTAGAGAGAGGGACTTAATCCCGAAGAACTAAAGAGACTGAATGCCGACAGGATTACTAAATTTTAGATATTCCTTTACGATAAAATCTCCCTTATCACCGGAGACAAAGTAATGACCGTCGAATACCTGTTTCAAGCATGGCCCTATATCCGTGCAAATATGTTTCTTATTGATATACCCTCTGGCGCCCGCTTGCAAACATTTGGGCGCATAAAGAAGCTCATCATGGGCCGAGAGCATAATGAGAGGTATTTGCAGCGCTTTATCCTTTATGATTTGTAACAGTTCGAGCCCCCCTTCCCGGCCGCCCACGGAAATATCAACAATGCCTGCATCAAAAGAACCATTTTCAACGAAATAGACAAATTCGTTCTTTTCCGTGGCTATCTGGGCAACCTCCAGTTCAGAATCTTCTTCAATGATTTCTTTCATTAATACGGCAATTAAAGGCTCATCATCAATAGCGATGATCTTTTTTTTCATAAAATATTTTTCCTTATTTAATGATTACAAGTGCGTACCAATTTAAACCAGAAAATATCAATAACCTGGGCGAAGTCGACAAAGCCCTGAAAATCAACCGGTTTACAAATATATGCATTAGCTCCCATATTATAACACTTACAGATATCGCCTGAGAATTCGGAATTTGAGAAAACCAACACAAGAGTATGCTTCCATTTGGAGTCGTTCTTTATGTCAGATAAAACCTCCAGACCGTTTTTTCGAGGCATATTTAAATCCAAAATGATAAGATCAGGTTTGGGGCGGTCCTGAAAAGTTCCATTTCCGCTTAGAAATTCAAGCGCTTCAATACCGTCCTTGACCATGTATAAGGCATGTTCCACTCCTGCTTCCCTAAAAGCTTCCTTCATAATTTCCTGTTCGGGAAGATTATCTTCGACAACTAGTATATTCATAAAGTCTGTTTGATTGAAAAGTAAAATGTCGTCCCCTCTCCGACCGTAGAATCAATCCATATTTTCCCGCCATGGTTCGCCACAATTTTCTTGCAGATGGCCAGTCCAATGCCTGTGCCGGAATACTCAGTTTTGGCATGCAACCTTTGGAACATATCAAAAATACGGTCTTTATATTGGGGGTCAATACCGATACCGTTATCCTTGATGGAAAAAAGACGCATGAGACCTTCGGACTGAACGTTGATTTGGATTTTTAACGGCTTGTGACTCTTATACTTAATGGCATTGACGATTAAATTCTGAAAGAGTTGTAACATCTCGATATAATTGGCCCTGATTTTTGGCATTTTACCATATTCTACAGTGGCACCGGCCTCATCAATGATAGGTTTCAAATGCGCACAAACTTCACCGATGACCAAGGAGATATCTACGGTCTCAAACGACTTTTCTTTACCGACGCAACTATATTCCAGCAAGCCCTTGATCAGCTTTTGGGCTTGGCCCACGCCCTCCTTAATATATTTTAAGTATTGCCGCTCATGGTCATCTAATTTCGGTTGAAATCTCTTTTCTAACAGGTAAACAAAGGACGATACAACATGCAGAGGCTCTTTAAGATCATGGGAGGCCACATAGGCATATTCTTCGAGTTCCTTGTTGGAACGATTAAGTTCGTAAGACAATTCCTTTAATGATTCCTCTGTCTTCTTGATGTTGTCGATATCCGTGCAACTGACGATCCAACTGAGAATCTCTGCGCTTTTTATCTCCGGAACTACCCTGACCAATTGCCATCGGTAGATACCGTCCTTGGCACAACGCAGCCGTATTTCCACCTCGAAAGCCTGCGCCTGG
>CAZKUL010000057.1:0-16596 GCA_964555945.1 uncultured Planctomycetales bacterium | reverse complement strand
TCGGCTCTCGTCAGGATTTCGTGGCTAAGGTCAGCTAACGCATAATTCCTGAATGTTTAAATAGAGAATAAAATATTTTGAATTGTTGGGCGGGTTTGGAACCCGCCCCTACGAAATTATAGTAGGGGCAGGTTCTAAACCTGCCCAGAAAAGATATTTAAAAAATTCAAAGGATCCAATAAAACGGAGGGGTGAATCATGGCAAAAGAAAAATTTAACCGTAATAAACCGCACTTGAACATCGGGACCATCGGTCACGTCGACCATGGTAAGACCACCTTGTCAGCGGCCATTGCCACTGTGTTGAGCCATAAAGGTTTGGCCCAGGCGCGTGCCTATGACTCCATTGACAATGCCCCGGAAGAAAAAGAGCGCGGCGTTACGATCAACATCTCACATTTGGAATATGAAACTGAAAGCCGCCATTATGCCCACATTGACTGCCCAGGCCACGCGGATTATATCAAGAACATGATCACCGGTGCCGCCCAGATGGATGGTGCCATTCTGGTCGTCTCGGCCACCGACGGCCCGATGCCGCAAACCCGCGAGCACATTCTATTGGCCCGTCAGGTCAACGTCCCGCGTATCGTTGTTTTCATGAATAAGTGCGATCAGGTTCAAGATAAGGAATTATTGGAATTAGTCGAGCTGGAAGTGCGCGACTTGTTGACTAAATATAAATTTGACGGTGATAACACCCCTATAATCAAGGGTAGCGCTTTGGATGCCTTGAATAATCCTAAGGATTTTGAAGGTAAGGCAAAGCCCATCTTGGATTTGATGAAAGCTGTTGATGAATTTATTCCTGTCCCCGTGCGTGAGTTAGACAAGCCTTTCTCCATGGCCGTGGAAGACGTGTTTTCCATCTCCGGTCGTGGTACCGTCGCCACCGGTCGTATTGAACGCGGGCGTGTCCATGTCGGCGAAGAAGTTGAAGTTGTCGGTTTGCGCCCGGCCGTCTCCAAGACGGTTGTGACAGGTGTTGAGATGTTCCGTAAGGAATTGGATGAAGGTCAAGCCGGTGACAACGTCGGCTTGCTATTGCGCGGTGCTGATAAGGACAATATGGAGCGCGGCATGGTTTTGGCCGTCCCAGGTTCCATTAAACCGCATACCAAATTTAAAGCCACCGTTTACATCCTGACCAAGGAAGAAGGCGGACGCCACACCCCGTTTTTCAAGGGTTACCGTCCGCAATTTTATTTCCGCACAACCGACGTGACTGGTACCGCCGAGTTGCCGGCAGGTGTTGAGATGTGTATGCCGGGGGATAACGTTGTATTGGAAGTTGAGCTGATCACACCAGTGGCCATGGAGAAGGAATTACGCTTCGCCATCCGCGAAGGCGGACGTACCGTCGGTGCTGGTGTTATTTCTGAGATTATCAAGTGACAGGAGGACATGAGTTACGGAACGTAACTCATAAGTCCGAATGTCATCCCGACGAAAGTCGGGATCTTTTAAAGATTCCGGCATTCGCCGGAATGACAAAGAGGTAGAGATGCAAAAAATAAGAATCAAATTAAAAGCATTCGATCACCGGTTAATAGACCAAAGCACTCAGGAAATTGTGGATACGGCCATTCGTACAGGGGCCCAGATTTTAGGACCCGTACCGTTACCCACCAAAAAAGAGTTGTATACGGTCTTGCGTTCACCGGTCATCGATAAAAAATCTCGGGAACAATTTCAATTGGCGACACATAAGCGCCTGATTGATTTGGTCAATCCCACCTCCAAAACGGTGGAAGCCTTGCGCAAATTAAATTTGCCGGCCGGGGTTGATGTGGAGATTAAACAGTAAATTTATTTTGTGTCTTTGCGAGGAGCGAAGCGACGAAGCAATCTCGATTTAAATATTTTTTAGAGATTGCTTCGCAAAAAAGCGCTCGCAATGACGGATGGGAGTCATAAATGATTCGCGGAATAATGGGTAAAAAAATTGGTATGACCCAGATTTTTGACACTGAAGGTAATATTACACCTGTGACAGTTGTTGAAGCGGGTCCTTGCACCGTTTTGGGTTTAAAGGACAAGCCAAAAATGAAGGTTGTTTTAGGCTATGAGACCGTTAAAGAATCACGTATGCAAAAGCCTATCCTAGGTTTCTTTAAGAAATTAGGTCAAACACCGCTTAAGCATGTCAAAGAATTTGAGTCTGCGGATAATAAAGATTATAAAGTGGGTGATCAACTCAAGGCTGACCTCTTTAAAGCCGGTGATTTCGTTGATGTGACAGGAACATCGATTGGTAAAGGTTTTCAGGGAGGTATGGTCCGCTGGAATTGGAATGGCGGCCCGGCTGCACACGGTTCCATGCATCACCGTCGTGTTGGTTCCATTGGTTCGAGTTCAGACCCTTCCCGTGTCTATAAAGGCCAGCATATGCCAGGCCACATGGGCATGGACACAGTCACCGTCCAGAGTCTGCGTGTCATGCGGGTGGATGCGGACCAGAATCTGATTCTTGTTAAAGGCGCTGTTCCGGGCCACAAGAATGGGGTCGTGGTCATCAACAGATCCAAGAAACGCGCCTTCCGTTCATTGGATGAAGTCAAAGCAGCACAATCGAGTGTTAAGAAGAACCCAATGAAACAAAGCAAAGCAGCAGCCGGTAAGACAGCAGCACCGAAGAAGTAATATTTTGTTTGTCATCCCCGAATGTTTCAATCGGGGATCCAATTAAGAATTAATCGTGTAAGAGATTCCTGCTTATCAAGGGAATGACATAAGAGAGAAATATATGCCAGAATTAAACGTAGTTGATATCGAAGGTAAAAAGTCAGCGAGTGTGGAATTGCCCAAAGAGCAATTCGGCGTTCACGTGCATGATGCCGTCATTCACCAAGCGGTGGTCATGTACAATGCCAATCAACGTCAGGGGACAGCTTCCACCAAAACCCGGTCGGATATCTCCGGCGGCGGCAAGAAGCCATGGGCCCAAAAGGGCACCGGGCGTGCCCGTCAGGGTTCAACCCGTTCCCCGTTGTGGAAAAAAGGCGGTATTGTTTTTGGACCACATCCGCGTGATTTTGGCTACACCGTTTCCCGAAAAACACGTGCCGCAGCTTTACGTGAAAGTTTAAATGCCAAGTTTTTGGGTAATCATCTGCTGTGTGTCGATAACTTAGAGGTGCCCTCAGGCAAGACCAAGGATTTTGAGGCCATCTTGAGAAATTTGAAAATTGAAGGCCGTACATTGGCCGTGCTTGATGGGACCAATGAGAAAACGTTGCTGGCTTCGCGTAATATCGCCCGCTTGACGCTCGTGCGTGCGCAGGATGCCAATGCCTCTGATATTATGAGCAATAAGAATGTCCTGGTCACCAAGGAAGCTTTAAAAACATTATTAAAAAGAATTGAATAAGCATAAGGAAAGAATCAAATGATCACATGCTACGATGTTGTCAAAGCTTTGGTACGGTCTGAAAAAGGCACTACATTGGAAAAAGAACGCAAATACCTCTTTCGTGTGGCGACGGTCGCCACTAAGGTCGATGTCAAACGCGCGGTCGAGGAGATCTATAAGGTCAAGGTTGATTGTGTCAACACGGTCAATGTGCCGGGAAAATTAAAGCGCGTGCGGGCCCGTGCCGGATACACCACAGGTTGGAAAAAGGCGATTGTCTCTCTGAAAGAAGGACAAAAAATAGAGGGTTAGGTCCAAGCAATAAGGGGTAAATTCTTATGGGTATTAAACGATTTAGGCCATATACAAACGGTGTGCGTCATGCGGCGCTGCCTGATTTCAGCGAACTGACCAAGGGCAAGCCTGAGAAATCCTTGCTCGAGCCCGTTAAAGGCACGGGTGGACGTAACTCTTACGGCCGTATTACCTCGCGTCACCGTGGAGCGGGACACAAGCGTATGTACCGTGTCATTGATTTTAAGCGTACGCGGATGGATGATCCAGCTGAAGTCTTGGGGATTGAATATGATCCTAACCGCACATGCCGTATTGCTTTAATTGAGTACAAGAGCGATAAAACTAAATCCTATATTTTGGCCCCCGTTGACCTGAGGGTTGGTCATGTGATTGTGAGCACGAATAATGCTGACGTTGATATGCTGGCAGGCAATTGCCTGCCGCTGCGTAAGATCCCTCTAGGGACAGGCATCCATAATATCGAGTTAAAGCCGGGTAATGGCGGCCAGTTGGCACGCAGTGCAGGCACCTCCGCGCAATTGATCGCCAAAGAAGGCAATATCGCCCATCTGCGTTTGCCTTCCAGTGAAGTGCGCAAGGTGTCTATTGATTGCCGTGCGACCATTGGGCAGTTGAGCAATGTCGAGAATGAAACCGTGTCGATCGGTAAAGCCGGGCGCAGCCGTTGGTTGGGCCGTCGTCCGCAATCCCGTGGTGTGGTCATGAATCCGGTTGACCATCCGCACGGTGGTGGTGAAGGTAAAGCCCCGCAAGGCAACCCTCATCCAGTGACACCCTGGGGTAAACCGACAAAGGGTTATAAGACCCGCAGTCGCCGTAAATATTCTAATCAAATGATCGTCAGAAGAAGGACAAAGTAATATGGGCCGTTCCGTTAAAAAAGGCGCGTACGTCGAAGAATCCTTGAGCCGCAGGTTTGATAAGGTCGTCCAAAGCGGCCAGCGCCAGCCGATTAAAACCTGGTCTCGCCGTTCCACGATCATCCCTAACTTCGTGGGTTATACATTTGCCGTGCACGATGGCCGTAAACATATACCGGTGTTTGTCACCGAAAATATGGTGGGCATGAAATTGGGTGATTTTGTCGCGACCCGTACCTTTAAGGCGCACGGTGGTGTAAAAGCTAAGAAAGCAATGCAGAAGAAATAGGATTAGGAAGGACATATGATATCGATTGCTAGAGGAAAATATTTAAGAGTCTCATCAATGAAAATGCGCCAGGTGTGTGATGCCATCCGTGGCAAGGATGTGCCCACCAGTTTGGCCATGTTGGCCCAGATCAATAAAGGCTCGAGTGCCTTGGTCAAGAAAGTCCTTGATTCGGCAGTCAGCAATGCCAAACAAAAGGGTTTAAGTGAAGAGCAATTATTTATCAAAGCTATCAGCGCCAATCATGGCGGTGCCTGGAAACGTTTTCGTGCGGCCTCCTTTGGCAGGGCCACCCCGATATTACGTCGGACAACACATTTAACCGTAGAATTAGACGTTAAGACAAAATAATAGGAGATTACCTGTGGGTCAAAAAGTCCATCCGTTAGCCTTAAGATTAGGATATACCAAAAATTGGCGCAGCCTTTGGTTTGCCCAACGCCGTGATTATTCCGACAATATTAAGCAGGACTTTAAGATCCGCAAGTACATCCGTGAAAAATTTGAACAGGCTGCCGTGTCGATGATTGTCATTGAACGTGTCTCCGAGCAGGTCAAGGTGCGTATCCATACGGCGCGTCCCGGTGTCATTATCGGACGTCGTGGCGCTGATATCGACCGCTTGCGCGCGGAGCTTAAGGACATCACCAAGAAGGACATGGATAAGATCGTCATTGATATTCAGGAAATAAAAAATCCCAACGTCGATGCTCAATTAGTGGCCCAAGCCGTTGCCTTTCAGTTGCAAAAGCGTGTGGCTTTCCGCCGGGCGATGAAGCGCGCTATTGAACAGTCCCGTGCCGCTGGCGCTAAAGGCATTAAAATCCGTTGCGCCGGCCGTTTGGGTGGTGCTGAAATGGCCCGTACCGAGAAGTACCATGAAGGCAAGGTTCCTTTACAGACGTTACGTGCGGATATTGACTACGGTTTTGCCGAAGCCAAGACTACCTATGGCCTTTTGGGCATCAAGGTGTGGATCTATAAGGGCGATGTGATCAAGGACCAGGAAGAAATTGAAGCCAAGGCAGCGGCAGCGGCCGTCGTTCAACCGCCAGCCACACCACCAGTTGCGCCAGCCGCACCTGTGGTAGCAGCGGCAGCGTAACGGTAGGGGTTGGTTCCAAACCAACCCGGACGTTGCCTATTATTTTAAAAGGGCGGTCCGTACGAATATGATTTGTAGGGGCGGGTTCCAAACCCGCCCATATTGAGAGGATTTTAATTTATGTTGTTAATGCCCAAAAGAGTCAAGTTTCGTAAAACACAAAAAGGGAAATCCCGTGGTGTTGCCACCACCGGTGCCCAGATGCACTTTGGTGAATTCGGTTTGAAGGCCATTGAAAATGGATTTATTCCTGCCCGTCAGCTGGAAGCCTCGCGTGTGGTAGTGGCCCGTAAATTGCGCGGTTCCGGAAAATTATGGATCAACGCCTTCCCGCATAAATCCATCACCAAGAAACCTGCGGAAACCCGCATGGGTAAGGGAAAAGGCGACCTGGATCATTGGGTCGCGGTTGTCAAGCGCGGTAAGATTGTTTTTGAATTAGGCGGTGTGCCGGAGGATTTTGCCAAACAGGTTTTGCGCCTGGTTGCTTTTAAACTATCAGTGAAAACTAAATTTGTTATCCGTGGCGGAAGCCATTAAAGGGCAGGTTTAGAACCTGCCCCTACGTAGGGGTGGGTTCCAAACCCACCCACATATTGGGGTATTTTATGAAAATTAAAGAATTCAGCAATTTAACAGAAGATGATTTGATCACCAAAGAAAAACAGTTAAAAAAAGAACTGTTTGATATGGAATCTCATCGTCAGATGGGCCGTGTCGAGAAGCCGGCCAGTTTCCGCAATTTGAGAAGAGACATAGCTCGTATATTAACGGTTATAAATGAGCGTCGGATTTCCAATAAAAAAATTAGTCCTAAGGAAGGTACCATTCCTGAAAAAAAGCAGGTAAATGCCAAACGTATTGTAAAAAGTAATGCTAAAGAAAGAAAAGTTAATGGAAAAAAGAGTTAATCGTCGCAGGTTCTTAACGGCAGTGGTGGTGAGCGATAAAATGGACAAGACTAGGGTCGTCCAGGTCCAAAAAGTCCACAAGCATGCCAAGTATGAAAAGCAGGTGCGCAATATTGTTAAATACAAAGCGCATGATGAAAAGAATGCCGCCAAGACCGGTGATGTGGTGCGTATTATGGAAACGCGTCCTTTATCAAAAGACAAACGTTGGATTATCAGCGAAATTGTAGGTACAAAGTAGGGGCACGGGATGCCGTGCCCGTACAGCACATACGGGGTTAATTATGATACAATTAAAGACAATTTTAGATGTGGCAGACAATACGGGCGCACGCAAGGCTTCCTTGATCGGCGTTTTAAAGGCCAAGGGCAAGATGTGGGCCAAGGTGGGTGATATTGTCAGGGTCAATGTGAAGGAAAGCACCCCGGATGCTGTGGTTAAAAAAGGCAGCATGGCCAAAGGTATTATCGTGCGTACTAAAAAATCCATCCGTCGACAGGACGGAACCTATGTGCGCTTTGACAGCAATGCGGTGGTGATCATTGATGATGCCGGTAACCCCAAAGGTACCCGGGTTTTCGGGCCCGTGGCGCGCGAGTTGCGCAACATGGATTATATGAAAATAATCTCTTTAGCTCCAGAGGTGGTTTAATATGCTTCGTATCCGTCGAGATGATACTGTCATGGTGATGGCCGGCAAGGACAAGGGTAAAACCGGAAAGGTCGTCCGCGTGATGCCCAAGGTCAACAAAGCTGTCATTGAAAATATCAATGTGGTCAAAAAATCTGTTAAGAAATCCGATACCTATCCTCAGGGAGGGTATGTGGAGTTAGAAAAGCCGGTGGCCTTGGCGAATTTGATGTTGGTCGATAAAAAGTCCAATAAGCCCACGCGCTTTAAAGTCAAGGTCCTTAAAGACGGCGCCAAAGAGCGCATCGCGCTGGCAAGCAAAGAATCAATATAAAGAATATTCAACAAAGGTAAATAAAAAATGGCTGCTCCACGTTTATTAGAAAAATATCGTAAAGAAGTTATTCCCCAAATGCAGGAAAAATTTAGCATCAAGAATCCCATGGCTGTCCCGCATTTGGCTAAGATTGTCGTTAACATGGGTGTCGGTGAAGCGATTGGAGATGTCAAGCTTTTGGACAGGGCCGCTGAGAATTTGGCGACCATCACCGGACAGAAGCCGACCATCCGCCGTTCCAAAAAGGCGATCTCAAATTTTAAATTACGCGAGAATCTACCCATCGGTGCCAAGGTGACCCTGCGCCGGGCCCGCATGTATGAATTTTTAGACCGGTTGGTCAACGTTTCTTTGCCGCGTATCCGTGACTTTAATGGCACCTCTCGCAAGTCTTTTGATCGTGGCGGCAACTATACGCTGGGCATTACAGATCAGGGTATTTTTCCGGAGATTGATCCTGGTGTCAGGGATTTTCGTATTCAGGGAATGGATATCTCCTTTGTTTTTGAGGGTGGAAATAAAGAACAAAATTTTGAGGTACTGCGCCTGTTAGGCATGCCTTTTTCGAAACAGTAGAGACGCCATTAATGGCGCCTGTACGGACAATATTATTTTAAGGAAAAAAGATAATGGCCAAAAAGGGATTAGTTAACAAATCATTAGCAACACCCAAGTTCGCTGTACGTCAACATAACCGTTGTGGATTGTGCGGTCGTCCCCGCGGGTATATGCGACGTTTCGGTATATGCCGTATTTGTTTTAGAGAACTCTCTTGGAAAGGTGAAATTCCAGGGGTAAAGAAGGCTAGTTGGTAATAACAGGGCGGGTTTAGAACCCGCCCGTACAGATAACGTAGGGGCAGGTTCCAAACCTGCCCATATAGATAATCAAGGAAGGGTAAAATTAAATGTCTGTTTCTGATCCGATTGCTGATACATTAACCATTTTGCGTAATGCCACCCGGGTGCGTAAAGAAACCGTTGAGTTTCCCGCCTCCAAATTATTGGAGCGCATGATGGCTATATTCAAGAATGACGGTTACATTGAAGATTTCCGTTTATTGAAAGACAATAAGCAGGGCCTTCTTAAAGTTTATTTAAAATATGAAAATACCAAACCCTCAATTATCGGGTTAAAGCGCATCTCCCGTCCGGGCCTGAGGGTCTATACAGATAATGACCGCATTCCCAGGGTGCTCAACGGCCTAGGGACAGCGGTGATTTCCAGCTCCAAGGGTTTGATTTCAGACCGGGAAGCACGTAAGTTAAAAATTGGCGGGGAAGTTCTCTGCTACATTTGGTAAAAGGAATATTATGTCAAGAATCGCAAAAACACCGCTAGAATTACCCAAGAACGTCAAGATCTCCTTCGATAAAATCCACGTCAACGTGGAAGGCCCCAAGGGTAAATTATCCATGGCCATTCCTTCAGATGTGGTTTTAGAGAATAAGGACAGTAAGCTGTTTGTCAACCGGATCGCAGATAGCAAACAGGCCAGGTCTAATCACGGGACTACCAAGCGCCTGCTCGAAAATATGTGTGTGGGGGTCAGCAACGGCCATAAAAGAGATTTAGAGATCCAGGGTGTCGGTTTCCGTGCCGCTGTTCAGGGCAATAAATTAGTCTTAAATATTGGGTTCTCTCATCCGGTGGAATATGAAGTTCCTAAGGACGTCAAGGTGACTGCGGCCAAGCCCACGGAAATTTCCGTCGAAGGTGTTGATAAAGCCCTGGTCGGCCTGGTGGCTGCTAAAATTCGTGGATTCAAACCACCCGAGCCCTACAAAGGCAAAGGCATCCGCTATGCAGGAGAGATAGTAAGACGCAAGCAGGGTAAGCAAGTAACGAAGTAGGGGTGGACCTTGTGTCCGCCCGAAGGAACGGGCCGAGACAAGCTCGGCCCCTACTACGGTCAATTTGGAAAGCAATGAGGTCAGATATGTTAAACATCAAAGAACAGCAACGCATTTATCGCCATGATCGCATCCGCAAAGCCGTCAGTGGGACCGAGGAGCGTCCTCGCCTCTGCTTGCACCGGTCTTTGAATAATTTGCAGGCCCAAATCGTCGATGATTTATCCGGGAAGGTCTTGATCGGAAAATCGACGCTGGCCAAGGATGTGAAATCGAAATTTAAAACAGGCGGCAATGTCTCTGCTGCCACTGTGCTGGGAGAAGCTTTAGCACAGGAAGCCATCAAAAAGGGAATCAAGAAAGTCGCGTTTGATCGCGGCGGATACTTATATCACGGGCGTATTAAGGCGTTTGCCGAAGCCGCGCGAAAAGCTGGATTGGAGTTTTAACCTATATGAAAGAAATCAAGAAAATCGACGAAAAAGATTTAGCTGTTAAGACACCGGCCCAAGCCGAACAAATCCTCGAGCAGGAAGGTGAAGCGATAGCCGTTCCTGAAGAAGTTGCCGCTGCTGAAGTGCCTGCAGTGGGTCAGCCTGCGCCCGGAGTTCCCGGTCGCGGCGGACGCAAGCGTGGAGGGGAGCGCAAACCATTTACCAAGAAACCTTCCTCTCTGACAGACAGTGGCCTCATTGAAAAAGTAGTTTCCATCAATCGCGTTTCTAAAACCACCAAGGGCGGTACCCGGTTGGCTTTTTCAGCGTTAGTTGTTGTCGGCGATGGTAAAGGCAAGGTGGGTTACGGATTGGGTAAAGCCGGTGAGGTTGCCACAGGCATCAAGAAAGCCCTGGCTGCGGCCAAAAAACAGATGATTTATATTCCCCGTCGCGGGACAACGATCACTCACGAAATAATCGGCCAATGCGGTTCTGCCATTGTCCTGCTCAAGCCCGCCTCGGAAGGTACTGGCGTTATTGCTTCAGGTGCCGTGCGTGCCGTGTGTGATGGCGCTGGCATTACCAATATATTAACAAAGTGTCACCGGTCCAATAATCCTATTAATGTGGTCAAAGCTACTTTTGACGGTTTGTCACGTTTAAAAGCCATAAGAAAAGTCACAGATACACCTAAAGAGGTTGAATCCCATGCAAGTACACCAGTTACGCAGCCCTGAAGGCTCACGCAAACGTAAGAAAATTGTCGGACGTGGACGCGGCACCGGCCATGGTAAACGTTCCGGGCGTGGTCAGACCGGTCAGAATTGCCGTTCCGGACGCGGCGTCATGTTAGCCTATGAAGGCGGCCAGATGTCATTGCTGCGCCGTTTGCCTAAGGTTGGTTTTAATAGCAAATGGCCGGATAAGTATCAAATCGTTAATTGCGAAAGTCTAAACCGTTTTGATGATGGCACAACGATAACACCGGAACTTTTAAAAAGCCGTCATTTGATCAGGTCCTTGCTGCAACCCATTAAAATTTTAAGCGTAGGGGAAGTTACCCGGAAATTGACCGTGCAGGCGCATCGCTTTTCCAAGTCTGCTGCTGACAAGATCACCAAGGCTGGCGGGACTTCGGAGATTTTGGGCCTCCAACCAGACGCGCAGGCTTCAAACCGGACACCTGCAGGAAAGCGCGGCAGTTCGTCCAAATAACATATGTTCTCCCAATTCCTTAAAGGCTTAACGAACTGCTTCAAAGTTCCGGAATTACGTCAGAAAATTCTTTTTACGCTTGGCATCCTTGCTGTCTATCGTCTGGGTTGCTTTATACCCACCCCTGGTATTGATGGAGGCGCCTTAAACGCGTTTTTCCAAAAGATGAGCAGTGCCAACGGCGGGGGCAACGTGTTTGGTATCATGGACATGTTCTCCGGCGGTGCTCTTGGGAAAATGACGGTCCTCTCCCTGGGTGTCATGCCTTACATTTCCAGCTCCATCATCATGCAGCTGTTAACGGCTGTCATTCCTTCTTTGGAGAAAATTTCTAAAGAAGGTCAGGCCGGCTACAAGAAGATCAACCAGTACACCCGGTATGGAACGGTGGGACTGGCGATGATCCAGTCTTTTTTTATCGCTCTTTGGCTTGAAAGTCCAACCACCTTTGGCGGCATCCAGATTGTCAGCCATCCGGGTTGGGGTTTTCGTTTTACGACCGTCATGACATTGACCGCGGGGACCATTTTTCTCATGTGGTTAGGCGAGCGTATTCAGGAGAAGGGTGTTGGTAACGGCACGTCCCTGATCATCACCTGCGGTATTTTATCCCGGGCGCCGGCAGCCTATCACCAGTTGAAATTATTATTGGACCCTAACAGCGGGGCCGGACAATTGCAACCGATTGCGGTGGTCCTCATGGTGGTCTTCTTGATTGGCGTCATTATTTCCGTCACCTTGATATCCCAAGGGCAGCGCCGCATTCCAGTCCAGTACGCACGACGGGCCGGGGCCACCTCAGCGGCGGTTGGCCAAGGGACATTTATTCCCTTGAAAGTCGACACCGCCGGTATCATTGCCATTATCTTTGCGCAATCCATCATCCTGTTTCCGGCCACCATTTCGTCATTTATGCCTCACAGCGGATTGCAGCAATTTGCCTCCTGGATCCAACGGGGACATACTTGGTATTATGTGATTTATGCCACCTTGATCATTTTCTTCTGCTATTTTTATACGGCCATTGTTTTTAACCCCGGTGATGTGGCGGAAAATTTAAAGAAGCACGGCGGGTTTGTGCCTGGTATTCGTCCTGGCAAAGAAACTGCGGATTATTTGGATTATGTGTTGACGCGCATTACCTTGGTTGGGTCATTGTTCATTTGTATCATTGCTGTCATGCCTGACTGGATCATGGCTTCCTTCAAAGTTCCCTACACCGTGGCGGCTTTTTTTGGAGGTACCGGTGTTTTGATCACAGTCGGTGTCATGCTCGATACCATGAAGCAAGTTGAATCGCATTTACAAATGCACCATTACGAGGGTTTCATGAAATCCGGGCATTTGAGAGGCAGGGCGGCTATGGGGAATTTACGATGAGAGTTGTTTTGTTGGGGCCACCGGGTGCTGGCAAAGGTTCTTTGGCTGGATTATTAAAAGAGCAATACCATCTGGCGCATATTTCCACCGGCGACATGCTGCGTGAGGAAATAAAAAAGGAGACTCCCCTTGGCCTCGAGATCAAAGGGTTGATCACCAAGGGCGCCTTAGTTTCTGATACGCTAGTGACCAAATTAGTTGAGCAGCGTCTGGCTACAGATCCTGGTTTAAAAAATGGCTATATGCTCGACGGTTTTCCGCGGACGGTCAAACAAGCCCAAGATTTAGATGTGATGTTGGCCAAGGCCAATGCGCCGCTGGATTTTGCGTTAAACATGGAAACTGATCCGAATCTCATTTTAAAGCGCCTGACCGGCCGACGGGTCTGTCGTAAATGCGGCGCCTTATTTCATATGACCAACAAGCCACCGCTCAAGGCGGGGGTATGCGATTTATGCGGCGGGGAACTCTACCAGCGTACGGATGATAATGAGGAAACGATCAAGGAACGCATGAAAGTTTATCAGGCTAGCACGCAGCCGATCATTGACTATTACGCCAAACAACAAAAGCTAAAAAAGTTGGATGGCAATCTGGAAACGGCCGATCTGGCAGAGTCCCTGGCCGCCATGCTTAAATGAAGCCGACGAAAACTTCTCAAGGCATTCGGATCAAGGATGCTAAGGAAGTTGACATTTTGAGAAAAGCTGGTAGAATTCTTCATTCCATAGTTTCACCGTTGCAGAGCTCTTTAACAAGCGGTATGTCGACGAAGGACATTGATCTCAAGGCGGAGCGATTGATCGCAGAACATGGTGTGGTCGCCGCTTTCAAAGGGTATCGTGGTTTTCCTGGATGCGCCTGCGTATCGGTCAATGACGGTGTCGTTCACGGGATCCCGGACAAACGTATCATTAAGGACGGGGACATTGTCAGTATCGATATCGGCATCATTTATGAAGGTTATTATTCCGATACGGCCGTGACCGTTCCTGTTGGAAAGGTCTCTCCTGAAATTGCCCGTCTGTTGGACGTGACCCAGGCATCCTTAATGCGCGGCATAGAGCAAGCTAGGGTAGGCAACAGGCTCTCTGATATCTCTTTCGCGGTACAAAGTTTTGTGGAAATGCACGGCTTTTCGGTAGTGAGGGATTTTGTGGGGCATGGGATCGGCCGACAGTTGCATGAAGAGCCGGAAATTCCCAATTATGGACGTGCAGGGCAAGGCCCTCTACTGGTTGAAGGCATGGTCTTTGCCATTGAGCCTATGGTCAACTTAGGGACGCACCGGACTAAAATTCTCAGCGATGGTTGGACGGTCGTGACCGAAGACGGCAAACCCTCAGCCCATTTTGAACATTCAATTGTCATTACGGCCAAAGGCCCTGAAATTTTGACACAATGAATTCCTTATAGGATATATGGCCAAAGAAGGCCGCATTTCTCAGAAAAGCAAATTAAGGTAACGGCACATCTCTCGTACCATTTGAAAAAAGTATGGCTAAGGAAGAGTTAATAGAAGTTGAAGGTACAATCGTAGAAGCATTGCCGAACGCCATGTTTCGCGTGCTCCTGGAGAATGATCATAAAGTATTGGCTCATGTGTCGGGTAAGATCAGGATGAATTTTATTCGTATCCTGCCAGGGGACAAGGTCAAACTAGAATTATCGCCCTACGATTTAAGCCGCGGGCGGATTACATTTAGATTGAAATAATGAAATTGATTCCTCCCCCTTGATGGGGGAGGTTAGGTGGGGGTGTAAAAAGGAATGAAAGTCAAATCATCAGTCAAAAGAATTTGCGCCAATTGTAAGATCATCCGTCGTAACCGGGTGGTGCGGGTCATTTGCACCAATCCCAAACACAAACAAAGACAAGGATAAAGTCAGATGCCCAGAATTTTAGGTATTGATCTCCCCAAAGAGAAAAGAATTGAAGCCGCGCTTCCGTACATCTACGGTATCGGCCCCACCAGAACCCGTCAAATTTTAGCCCAAGCTCAAATCAGCGGGGATAAGCGCGCCAAGGACCTGACTGAAGAAGAAATTTCAAAGATCACGGGTTTGGTGCAGAAGAATTATGTGACCGAAGGTGATTTGCGCCGCGAGATCAATGAGAATGTGCGTCGTCATATGGAGATCGGTACCTACCGTGGCATCCGCCATCGCAAAGGATTGCCGGTCAGGGGACAGCGCACCAAAACCAATGCCCGTACCCGCAAAGGTAAAAAACCTGTAGTCGGACATATCATCAAGAAAGAAGCAGCTCCAGCAGCTAAAAAAGCATAACCATTTTAATGTCATTCCCTTTTCGGGAATCCACCATGCTAGGATAATTATTTATGGCCACAAAACCGGAAGAAAAAAAGCAAGATCAGTCGCAAGCAGCCAAGAAGACCCTTAAGACTAAGAAGAAAAACCTTAAAGGCGTCACCTCCGGCATCGCGACGATCCAGGCAACATTTAACAATACCATTGTGACCATTGCCGATAAACAGGGCAATACGATCAGCTGGGCCTCTCCTGGTTTGGTAGGGTTTCATGGATCTAAGAAATCAACGCCATTTGCCGCCCAGATAGCCGCGACCGATGCTGCGCGTCGGGCCAAGGAGCTGGGGCTGATGAGTGTTGATGTACTGGTCAAAGGGCCGGGTTCAGGCCGTGAATCAGCCATCCGGGCGCTCGTGGCCGCTGGTTTACATGTAACTTCGATCAAAGACGTGACACCCATCCCTCACAACGGATGCCGTTCACGCAAGAAACGCAGAGTCTAATAACACACAAAGAGTCACTCCCTTAGAGGAATCCATTTTAATGGATACGGCTGCCAAGCTGGTGTGACGAAAATGGGAAAGGAAGTAAAATCATATGGGTCGTGACTTAGGACCAGATTGTCGTCTCTGCCGCCGTGAAGGCGAGAAACTATTTTTAAAAGGGACCCGCTGCTATTCACATAAATGTGCGGTCTCCCGTCGTGAGTACGCTCCCGGCCAGCATGGGATAACCAAGAAAAACAAGCTTTCTAACTTCGGTGTCCAATTGCGTGAAAAGCAAAAGATCAAACGCATTTATGGCGTATTGGAAACCCAGTTCCGCAATTACTTCTTGAAAGCCACCGCTACTAAGGGTGTGACAGGTCATATTCTTTTGCAATTCCTGGAACGCCGTTTGGACAGTGTTCTTTTTAATGCCGGTTTTGCCAAATCACGTACCGATGGTCGTCAGATCGTCAGCCATAATCATGTCTCCGTCAATGGCCGCCGTGTCAATATCGCTTCTTTTTTGGTCAAGCCTAATGATATCATCACCATCAAGACAGATGATAAGGCCCTGGCCAATATCAAAACGAATGTGGATGTGACCAAGGAACGCAAGGTCCCAGGCTGGATGGAAGTCGATGCCGCCAACATGGCCATCAAGATCATCCGCGTTCCCACACGTGAAGATGTGACATTTACGGTCAATGAACAACTCGTCGTCGAGTTGTATTCAAGATAATCTTAAAAGGCTTTAGTAACGCTTTCTTGGTAATCGGAAGCGATTTTATCAACCTCGTATGACCTTCGGACTTACCATCCGTCGGGGACATAAAAGCGAAGGAGAGTAACATGGGAGTCAAATGGCGCGATTTTCAGATGCCAAAGCGTTTAGATTGTGAAGAAGCAAGCTATACCAGTACCTACGGTAAATTTGTGGCAGAACCTTTCGAGCGCGGTTATGGTGTGACCTTAGGTAACTCTCTGCGTCGCATCCTTTTGTCCTCCATCGATGGCAGCGCTGTTACCTCCATTCGCATTGAAGGTGTTGCTCACGAATTTTCAACTCTCTCCGGTGTGTTGGAATCCGTGACGGAAATTGTGCTGAATGTTAAAGCCCTGGTTGTCCGTTCCCATTCCAAGGCCCCCAA
>CAZKUL010000056.1:0-17000 GCA_964555945.1 uncultured Planctomycetales bacterium | reverse complement strand
TGTGTTAACTCCGTATTCTTATTCTGCAGTTCCTCATTGAGGGTCATTAGTTCTTCATTGGTTGATTGAAGCTCTTCTTTGGAAGTCTCAAGCTCTTCATTCATGCTCTGTAATTCTTCATTGCTGGACTGGATCTCCTCATTGGCCGCCTTTAGCTCTTCGTTAAAAGTATCCTTCTCTTCACTAATCGCATTCAGGCGCTCCACTGTCCGCGTAAATTCTTTTCTTAACTTCACAATATCCTTGCCAGAGTTTCCAATAATTGTCAAATCCGGTTCTGCTGCTTTTTTCCTATCTTGCTTCTCAATTTTCACGCTTTTAAGATTGACAGTAATTAACCGCTTATCCAGGCCTCGTTTGTGCAGCACTTTTCTTGCGCCTTCACGGGGTTCTATTTTGGGTTTAGTAAATGCAGCTGTTGGTGTTTCAGTATTAGAAGTTATTTTTCGAGCGACAATATTCTTTGAATAAATTTTTTGTTTTTTATCGATAGCAGTAAAGAGATTCGGCACAGCCGTGACCGATTCCGCGGTCCCAAGAACAAGAAAGCCCTTGGGTTTAAGGGCATAGTGCAGCATCGACAATGCTTTATTTTGTAAAAATGTGTCGAGGTAGATAAGAAGATTCCGGCAGCTGACAATGTCCATATTTGACAATGGTGGATTATTTGTTATGTCATGCTTGGCAAATATACAAAGATCACGTATGTGTTTGGCAATCCTGTAGCCAGTTTCTGTTTTTATAAAAAAACGCCGTAGGCGCTCAGTTGAGACGTACGCAGAAATATCTTCAGAGTATGATCCAGTACGTGCTTTTTCAATAAGCGCTTCACTTAAGTCTGTACCAAAAACCTGAATATACGGCTTGATCTTCCTACTTTCTAAAAACTCATAAAGAACTATAGCGAGGGAATAAACTTCTTCACCCGAAGAACATGCTGGAACCCACAACCGTATAGGGTTTTGGGGCGAACGTTTAAGCGAAATGTGCGGGAATACTTTATTTCTTAATGCCTCAAATATTTTGGGATCTCGGAAGAAAGATGTCACTGAAATAAGGATGTCCTTGTGTAGAACATCGACTTCAGCCGGATTCTTTTTAAGGTAGTTATAATAATCCGTATAGTTTTTGATGTTATGAAACAACATTTGCCGGTCAATACGGCGGCTAACCGTGGCTTGCTTATAGTGAATGAAGTCCACTCCCGTGATATCCCGCAGTAAAATAAGGATCCGATCAAGATTTTTTCCTTCATCAATACTCTCAATAGCCCGTTTTAAAGGAATTTTATCTTCTTGAGTTAGGCGTACCAGTTTTTGGGCGATCCCTTTTGGTTCCAAAATAAAATCTACCGATCCACTGGCTATGGCACTCTCAGGCATGCCAAAATAGCGCGCCGTCTTTTCATCTTGCGCGAATATAATACCACCCTTAGCACTAATAGCCTTGGCTCCCTGCGTCCCATCAGAACCTGTTCCTGAAAGTATAATACCGATTGCCTTTTCTCTTTCGGATTCTGCCAGTGAAGTCATAAAGAAATCTATCGGCAAATACCTGCCATCCACACGTTTTATCCGTGAGGTGATCCTTAACCTTCTACGGGAAATAGCTATCCGGGTATTGGGTGGAATAACGTAGACGTGCGCTGGTTCTATTTTCGTATTATTCTTGGCTTCCTGAACATTTAAGGACGTTTCCCTAGAAAGGATCTCGGATAATGCGCTCTTGTGTTGAGGTTCCAGATGCTGGATCAGAACAAATGCCATGTTGATATATTTTGGTAAGAATTTAAAAAGAGCTATCAACGCCTCTAGGCCGCCGGCAGATGCGCCGACGCACGTTATGGGGAATAGATTATTTTTGCCAATATTTTTCTTGAGGTTATTAGACAAACATACACCTTGGCCCTCATACCGGGCACTACCAGTTGGCTGTAAAGTCTTCAATAGTATTTAACAACTATACGCTTCCCCACAAATAAGCGCAATTAGAATTAAAATGATGAATTAAAAAACAAAAGGGGGAAATTCAAATAAAGTGATTGCTGATCCGGTTTTACATAGACGAGAAATTAAATATTTTTAAGACCGCAATTTACGACCTTAAAGAGTTCGTTTAGTTTAGCGAGTGGTAATAAAAACTATTGTAAGTCATTTAGATACAACAGTTTACGAAAAAAATCTCCCTGGCGGGGTCACTATAGAAAGACGATCTGAAAAATAAGGATTATTAGCCACTAAAAATCCCAAATTTCAAAGATACTGAGATAAATTTTTAATTGGACAAAACCTAGACAAATCACTAAAAACTACGTGATTTTTATCCAATTCCTCATCGATACAAAAACCGCAAGTCTTTACGTTTCAAACGGCTAGAAAATGTCCTGTTTATGTCCCTGGATATTGGCTTTTAGCGAGTCCAATTTGTTAACATAATCCTGCGCCCAAGAAAGCCGTTTCTCAAAATCACAGCCAGGTTCGACCTTTTTATTTCGATCAATTTAGCCTATGGCTTGATGACCTTCTTCACCAGTTCGAATTCGAACACCTTGCGAGTTATTAATGAACTCTCTTTTAAGATCTTCTATTCACAAATTTCGCATCTTAAATTCTCTACGTAAATTAATTGATTCTCCCGAAAACATAAATACACCATCTCCCCGGTAATGAAGTGTTTTGGGATACTTGGGTGAAATGGCCACATGAGCCTTCACTGCTTCCCAAATAAAAAGGCCATACCGCGAGATGAGTTTGCTTTCAGCCAGCTTGCATTCGAAATTGGCATAACATTCTTTGATTAATGGCGCACCAACCTTACTGGCAGTTACAGGGCTAAGACCAAATTTTCTAAACTTATCTATCCTATCACCAGAGCAAGTGCCAATGCCGATTACCGCATTAACTAATTCAACTGTCGGGATATTAATGACGCATTCCTTGGCTTTACGGATCATTTCGAAACTATGATTCCTGTCTAAAATACAACAAACAACAAGAGCCTGAGAAAACTCTAACATCATGTGCCAGCCCATCGTCATGATATTTGACCTCCCCTTCCAGGCTGAACTCACAAGCACAACGGGCCCCGGTTCCAGATATCGGCGTATCTTGGACAAGGGATAATTACTTTTTAAAAATATCTTCATAACTCATCCCCATGGGTTTAAAACTTAACCGGCTGCCCGTGAGTACTGCACTGGCCATTCCATTTTCTTTCTCAATTCAGCTGATGCATGTAACGGCCAATAAGGATTTCGTAATAATTCTCGGGCAAGAAAGATCATATCCGCTTGTCCTGTTCTTAGGATCGTTTCCGCCTGTACTGCTGATGTGATAAAACCTACCGTACCTGTGGCAATACCTACCTCCCTACGAATTTTCTCCGATATAGGAACCTGAAAACCAGGTCCTGCTGGGATTTTAGCATGCGAAACCAATCCTCCTGAAGAACAATCAATCAAGTCGACTGCTGCTTTTTTAAGATGACGTGCTAATTCTACGGATTGTTCTAAATCCCAACCCTCAGGCTCGGTCCAATCCGTACCTGAAATCCGAACAAATAAAGGATATTTTTCCGGCCATACACTGCGAACAGCTTCTACTACCTCCAACAGTAATCGGATTCGATTTTCAAATGAACCACCATAGAAATCTTTACGTTGATTTGATGTCTGAGAAAGAAACTGGTGAAGAAGATAACCATGCGCCGCATGAACTTCAACAACCTTAAACCCAGCCTTAAGTGCACGTTGAGCTGCGTTCTTAAAAGATTGTACAGTGGATTTAATATCTTCAACCGTCAAAGCCACTGGCACCTGAAACCCAAGATCAAAAGGTATGGCACTTGGAGCTACAGGTTTCCACCCACCCTCTGTGACATTTAAAGAATTATCCCCCTCCCAAGGACGTGAGATAGAAGCTTTGCGCCCTGCGTGCGCTAACTGCATTCCCGCTACAGCCCCTTGAGCCTCAATGAAACTGGTGATCTCTTGGAATTTGGGGATGTGTTCAGCCTTCCAAATCCCTAAATCCTGCAGACTTATCCGGCCAATATCTTCCACAGCTGTAGCTTCAGTAAAAACCAGCCCTGCTCCACCAACAGCGCGGGTGCCTAAATGAATAAAATGCCAATCGCTGGCAAAACCGTCTTCACTTGAATACTGACACATGGGTGACACAACAACCCTATTTCGAAAAACAACACCTCGTATTGTCATTGGATCAAATAACATATTCAATCTCCTGTTTAATCAGATTATTTCTCTATTTTAATCCACCATATTCTTTGGGGATGGCTGCTTTAATATCTTCAGCAAATTGAGAATTTGTTGTTTTAGAATAAATTGAAATATTTTCTGTAGCAACAACTAAAGCCTCCTTTATATTTAGCTTGTGTTCCCGTGCAATAGCAACAATACCGGCTAAAAGTCCGTCAACTGTCTTTTTTATATCACCCTTGTAAATAAAAACAGCACCAATGATCTCTTCGGTGAGTAAACGAATGGTTTTATGTGCTTCCAGCTAAACACACATCAGCCCTGATCGTCGAGTCAATAATCATTGCTAGGCCTTGAGCAATTTCAACCCCAGGCTCAACGGTCACTGTCTTAATATGACTAACTTCATCAGCAATTTTATATATAACCGCATCTGACGTCGGACAGGACTCTTTGATGGCATCTGAGATGTTGGGTTTCAAATTACTAAAGGTTATTTGTTTTTGAGATTGCATAATTAATCTCCGCATGAGTATATGAAAGTCTTTTTCATTGCTCAATTTTTCCGTCTTTTAAATGGATTTGCCGCTGGGCAAGTTTGGCAAAATCAGGCTCATGGGTCACTAAAACAACTGTGGTTTTCTTCTGACTGTTGACGTTAAGAAAAATCTTCATGACCACATCGCCGTTAATGCTATCCAAACTTCCCGTTGGTTCATCTGCAAAAATATATTGCGGTTCCATAATAAGCGCCCTGGCAATAGCTACCCGTTGCTGTTCTCCTCCGGAAAGTTGTCGCGGCAGACGCCGCACTTTATCTTTGAGGCCAAACTGCTCTAAAAGAGATTCTGCGAATGGACGACGCTGCTCTTTTTGGTTAAGCTTGATTGTCGGCATAAGGACATTCTCGATCGAGCTTAATTCCGCAATCAAATAATGGAATTGAAAAACAAATCCCATATGACGATTACGAAAGAGATACAATTCATCAGAAGGCATATTTTGTAAATCTTTCCCGGAAATTTCAATGTTTCCCTCACTTGGCGTATCAAGGCTGCTCAAGATATATAACAACGTGCTTTTCCCTGATCCTGACCGTCCGGTTAATGAAACAAACTCCCCATCTTTTATTTCCAAAGAAATATCTGTCAAGACCCTATTGGCTGGATTGCCGATTTCTTTTCCTATATGACGGGCAATGATAGACATATTATGTACCTGAACGGATTATTTCAATAGGAGTAAATTTACTGGCAGCACGGGCCGGAAGAATGCTAGCTAAAGATGAAGAGAGAAGTGATAAAGCCAATGCCTGGATATAAATACTCGTAGAAAGTGAAATATGTAAATGTCCCTGCGGATTATAGGTCCGGCCTCCTGAAAAAGGAATAGTTTGTAAATAAAGACATACGAAATAACCGCAGAGAAGGCCCAAAATGCCGCCGCAGATTCCGATAATAAGACCCTGTGAGAAAAATAACATGATCACGTCAAAACTGTCATAACCCATGGAACGTAAAATGGCGATGTCCTGCCGTTTTTGTGTTACCGTCATGTTTAAAATATTGTAAATGCCAAAACCCGCAACGATAATGACGGTCATGGTCATTGTATAACGTAAAACAGTCTGTAAAGTGATCACAGAAAGGATGTTGGCGTTCTGTTGGTCCCAGCTTTCCGTACGCTCAGGAGCAATCTTGGACCAATTAGTGGCAATGGATGCCGCCTGAGTGTAGTCTTTTAAACGGACCCCTATTTCATTGACCTCATTGGGAGTGCCATTGACTTTTTGAACGTCACCTATGGCCCCATAGGCTTGGCTGTCACTGCCACGGTTGCCGGTAACAAAACGCCCTACAACCTTAAATGGCACTGGGGCATGTGTTTTAACAGTGACCAAAACGATCTGACCAATACCCGCACCCAGCTCCTTCATCAGCTCATCCCCTAAAATAATGCGATTGCCACCTGAACCAATATCGGTAAAATTACCTTCGGTGACATAATCGGCAATATTGGTGACCTTGACCTGCTCTTTAGGATCGCAGCCGATCAAATTAGCTGAAACAGAAATTTTAGATAACGTAAACAATGCTGGTGCTGTTAATAGTGGGGAAAAAGCCTCTACGCGTGGATCAGCTTTCAGGCGTTCATACCAACTTTGGGGATTTTGGACTTCAAGATAACCTTCAACGCCGGATGGTGGTGATTTCCAGAAAACGTGCTTAACACCTCTTTCATAAAACGCCGTATCCAGCTGATGCTCTGTCAGATAATCTTGACGCGCCTGGATATGCACCTGGGCTGAATTGTTGATAAGCTGCTGGATCATAAAACCCTGAAAGCCCATAAAAAATCCGGAAACAGCCACATAGGCCATTGCCCCCAAAAACACGCCCAGCAACGTAAAAATAGTCTGTTTTTTTCTCTCCAAAAGATAGCGGACAGCCAGAAAGATCACTTACTCGAATCCTTTCGGATAAGAACGCGGTCTCCTGCCTGAAGATTCCCGGAGACAATTTCTGCCATGGCTTTATCGATGATCCCGGTCTTGACTTCGACCCGTTGCGGGATTTCATGACCACGTTTACGCCATACATACTTTCCCTGCTCCATGGCCGCGACCGGTACAAGAAGTACATTTTCATGCGTACTAATTTCTATGGCCACATCTCCGGTCATATCCGGCAAAATCCTGGAAGGAAGATTGGCAACGCTGATACGGGCCAGAAAATTGCTGTTATAAGAATATACAGAATCCACAATACCATCGTAATTTTGGTCTCTGATGGTATCAAAACTGACTTTTACCTTTTGGCTGGCTTTTACCTGTAAAGCCCCCTGCTGCTCCAGAGATACCACTAAATAACGGTCCAGCATATCCACTAAAGAAAGCGCCGGACCCTGCGGGTAGACATTTTCCCTAATTTTAAACGGAAGAAAGGTCACTGTCCCTTCAAACGGTGCATAATAAATATTTTCATCAAATTTAATAAGGGAGGTTCCTTTTTTAACTGTATCGCCCTCCTTAATATAAATGTCATCAATGGTACCGGTCACTCCCGGCCGCAATTGATAACTACGGCTGGCCGTGACCGTACCGATGCCATAAACAGATTCGATAATTGTACCTTTTTGCAACGGCCCGGATAAAATACCTGCGGACCGTACTTGAATATTATTGACCCACCAGATACAAGCTACGATCAAAATTCCAAATACCACGCTCAGAAAACGATGGCTGTTAATCCATGTTAAAATTGTCCGCAATGTCTTCATTTTGAACATTTTTCCATCATATCGCCCATCATTCTTTTGATACCTTCTGTATCTGCTTTTAATTCTACTTCTTTAAAAACGTTTAAATCCTTATCGTATTTGGTAATCTTATCAGGACCGACAATGACAAATCCGCCATCAGAAGTAGCTATGACTGTCTTGTGCATCATGTCCGACATTTTCATCATCATATCGTGCATCCCCATCATTCCCTTGCTGCCCATCATACTGCCTCTATCTTCCATCATTTCTGTCTTCTTCGCCATCATACCCTGGTCTTTATCCCCCATTTGGGCCAATGCCAATCCTGTTATCATTAAAACGACACCTACTGTAACTACTACGATACTTTTTTTCATATACTGTCCCTTTCGATTGATTGATGTTCTACAAACATTTCTTGATTACTGGTAAAAGCTTCTCATAAACTTCATTTTTTCCTATATAGGCCTTGACCTTGATCTTTTCTGCCGCCTTTTTAAAAACCGTTACATCAAATATGGTTAAAATGATGATATCGCAAGCAGGATCATCTTCTCTAATAAACCTTGCAGCTTCCAACCCATTAATGTCCGGCAAATTAATATCCATGAGAATAAATTTGCGGTTTTATAAAAGACGCCTTAGCTACTCCCATACGACCTGTACTAGCTTCAAAAACCTCTAAATCCAATTTAATTTTATTTAAATAGTCCTTTATCACTGCACGAAAATCATCATGATCATCAACGATTAATATTCTCTTCTTCATTCATAACTCCTATTTGCCATCATTAAATATAGCTTACCCGACATCAGGAAGATATTATAGGAGGGATAATACTTAAAAACTAAGTGTTACTACGGAAATATAGCGACTTCAAAGCGTAGGCGATAAGAATTCTTCCCTCATCTCTGGCATAATTCATCTTCGACCAACTTTTCAGCTTCAAACCAGTCTTCCCGATCCAAACCATGTTGCTTCCCACGTTTTTCGTAAAGATCATAGGCTTTTTTCTCCACCATCTGGATACAGGTGTAAAAATTATTATCTTATTTCTTATTACCTTTTTTCACCACAGCCTGCTTTGCCTCTTTCTTTTTTGCCTGAATCATGGTTTCCATATCTACCCCCTTTTGATTCGATTAATCCCTTCTATTCACATATGAGAAAAAGATTCTTCTTTCGAATTGGCTATTTTTTTAGGTAATCGAAATATAAATATCTCCTGGGGGCCAATAATCCCCAGAGCATATCCTTCCCGAATAAGCCACCCTAACCCCATTAAAACAATGTCCCTGTGTTCATTCAGATTAGATTCGATAGATTGCAAACTTAATAGATTTCCGCATCCATCCAGGAGTGTCAATATTTTGTCTGCTACAGCCGCTATATGATCAGGCATATTTTTTATTCTCTTGCTGTATGTTCGGACCATATTATTCCGAATAACTAGATCAGACATACCTGCTTCACTGGTGTAGGCCTTGTTTCTGTCATCATCTTGACAGGCTGCTGTTGATGGGTTTTCCAGAATGTGAATGTAACCTTTATGAAGGAGCCATCCTAAACTCATTAAAATAAAATCACGTGACTGTTTTAAATTCGAATGTACCTGGCTAAAAACTAATACCCCATTGTTTTGATCCAGAAGCTCAAGAATTTGGCCAGAAACGATCCCGATTTTAGTGATCATGTATCTCCTCCTCTATTGTTTAAAATTATATTTTAATGATACCAACTGTGAGGAAAAAAATAAATCCGAAGAAATACGTGGCAAGTCAAGTAGTACTACTGATGAATCACTGCGTGTGGGGGCCCAGAAAAGTGGCGTTGGACGGCACATGTGTATTTTTAGGGACGACTACTCCTGCGGCAATTACCGCATTATCCCCGATTTCTACTCCAGGCAAGATGATAGAATTTAACCCAATAATAACATTTTTTCCAATTTTGACTTTTTCGAGTTTTAAGCCGCCTTTTTCAAAAGAATGGGCAATGATCGTGGCACTTCCGCCAATGGCTGAGTTATCTCCAATCTCTAACAATGAAAGGTCTGCAACATTTTTTGAATTGATCAGGACATTACTGCCGATTTTAGCCCCCATCATTCGATAAAATAATGCACAATAAGGTGTCAGCAAAATTAAATCTAAAAATGCGACTTTCACAGCCATAAAAAATGCATTAAAGAAAACCCATTTGAATATCTCAAGTGAACCAATTTCAAATTCCCCTTCTTTTAACCTCAAACGAAAAAAGACGCTAACAAGGCTGACAAGCAACATAAGCATGACACCCGAGAAAAAATATGCGCCCACAAATCCAAAACAAAAATACAAAACTCTCAACGACTGATTTAATTGGACCGTGTGCATCCAAAGCTGATCAATAAAATACACTCCTGGAAAAATTGATATGCCCAAGATCACAACACCGACACTATACATAAAAAGAGTGAAAATAATTGTAACTAGTGGCAATATAAAATTATGTTTTTTATGCGGTCGCATTGTTATTCATCCTCCATACCTTCTTATTTCAAAGTTTAGTGAAACCAATCCCGGATCAAGCATAACATCTCATCTTTGCATTCTCTAAAAAGATGGTCCGCATGTGGTCCGTTTTTAATAATACTTAACCTTTTGAAAGCAGCGGTGTTTTTATACATCTCCTCGGAATGCCAATGTCGAACAACCCAATCTGCATCACCATGAATATAAAAAATAGGAGTCCCTATTTTCTTAACTATCTCAAGCGGCTTTTCTTTTCTGTACCAGAAAGGTCCTGGCCGGACCCCTTTGCCATGACGGCCTTGCCCAAAAAGATTATAAAACAATTCGTTTCTAATATCCAATTTCCAAAACCTATAATCAATTTTATCAAATTATGACGGCGTACTGATGGCAACGACGCTGTCGATGTGCGCTGTTTTGGAAGAAGTGATAATACTGGTGGCTGCCCCCAGTGAGAAGCCCATCACTCCGATTTTGGCATAATGCACATGTGCAAATTCCACCACAGACAATAAATCTAAATATTCAAGGGATGTCCAATAAAATAGCCCCTGACTTAATCCATGCCCCCTAAAATCAAAAATAATGACATCAAACTCACTACTTAGGTCTTTTACCAATTGCATAAAAAGAACACCATGTTTACTTGTATAAAACCCATGAGCAATAATGATGACTTTATCATGGCCATTACTGTAGCGATCATAATGGATCTTATGCTGGTCTGAAGTTATAAAATACCCTGATGATTTCATAATTTAGAAAGACGGACCTCGATTTCCTGCTGCGATGAAAACCATTTTGCTGACCATTCAACAATCGGTTCGTTTGCTTCAAATTTTATTGTAATCTTAATTTCGCCGAAAGTGGTAGGAGCCGGTCCAAAAGACATTGTGGTCTTTTTGTCAAGCCAGGTACGGGGAATACCGGAACACAAAATCAGACGGTATCCCTCTTCACGCACAAAACAATTCCTTAACATCATGACCCATTCGGCAGCCGCCCACACATGCTGAACGTCGCCCATACACCCGCCTTTTGTAATAGGATGAACAGATTCCGGCCATTGGCCTGTTGGAGAAGCCAATTTAGCATTAGCTGTCATCAAATCAAAATACCTGGCATCTCCGGCACGCAAAAGTACTTGGGCCATATGTAAGGTCAGGTATGGATTGATCCCTGAAGGGGTCATGTCATGAAAAAATCCGTTATCAACCATGCAATTCTTCATTAGGAAATCAACAGTATCCATTAACCTTGGATCATTTTCTTTCCACAAACGTAAAGGATAAGATGCCATCACAGAACCAATGGCACCTGAGTCTAGACGCCGGTATGGAGATGCCTGAACTGCATACCTGTTTAAGCGTTTGGCTGTCTCATTAAGACTTTGATCAATGCAATAGGATAAACTCTCCCCTTCCTCCTCTAAATGTTTAGCTTCGTCATTATCCCCATAAAATCGGCAAAAATAAGCCGTAGCATTCAAACCAGCCACTCCCCAGAAATCATCCCAAAAATAAAAATCATTGGGGCCTAAATGCTCAGTACTAAAACCCGCCGGCAATAAACCGGCATGATGTAATCCTGAATCGGAAGGCAATCGTTTTTCATGAATCCAGCGTCCCCCTTTGTCTGTTGGTCCCTGCCATGGTTTGGGCGAAGGGTTCCCTGTTAACAGGCAGTACTGCTGCATGATCCATAAAGCTTCCCCATTAGAATCCCACTCACCTTCCTGTGAAAGGAAATACCCTTGCCGCGTCTGTTTCGATGGAAAACATTACAAAACTTTTGCCACACGTTCGTTAAAACCGGCGCATAACATGGCATACAATATAAACGCGGCATCCCTAAACCAAAATCGTCGTTAAATGAACGGCCCCGGATAAACTTCATCGGGTGAATGCAAAATCATGGTGCGAATGGCCGCATTATAAAGAAACTGAAAATGCTCATCCGGAATTTGCAAGGAACATTTTCCCTCCTCGCTTTTATCCCATGCCACTTGTGCTGTGTGTACGTAATCTTCGTGTGATTCTTTCTCAAAAGGAAAATCTAGTAATGGCACTTCAACGATAACTTGCCTCTGATTGTCTGCTTTTAGTTTATATAAAGCCGCTGCACTGGCCATACCTACCTTACACCAAATTTCACTTTTATCTTCCTGAGACGACAGACGGCTATAAACATCTCCATGACGGTAATAAGAAAATTCACATTGATCGGCAGGTGTTTCAAAATTAACAGAATACTTTTTATCAACCAGCCATCCTAAATGATTGTCCAACAAAGAAATATCATGGATAAAACTGACCCCTTCGGGATTATACGGCCTCAAGGAAACGACCAACCATGCCTCCGATGGTGAAAACCCCGTAATCTGGATTTGGCAAATAGGCGATTGCACTGAACCAATGACCTGCGCCTTTGTTTGAAGTTCCATTTGGTTAAGGGAAGTTTCTGTAGTGATGCACAAATTACCTTTAATACTCATTTTCTGTGTGGCTGATGGCAGACGGGAAGGGATCAAAGCTGCACCTTGTTTAGGAATGATCCAGGCTTCAATAGACCAGCCATCATAATGGGGAGTTACCAAACCACGAGGGTCAACAATAGGAAATTTTTCGCATCCCGGAAGCCCCAAAGCAGTCCAATTGCGGTGTGTCAAATTAATCTGGGTCAAAGAAAAAGAGCGCGGAATAAATGCTGCATTACGGGGATTATACTGGCATTCCACCCAATAGGGCCATACCCAATCAAGATTATGCTGGATCGCCAGGCTGTTCATCAGCCCACGGGCATGCAACACCACTCCAAAGCGCAATAATTCGGCCGGAGCTGCCACTTCTGAAGGCTGCATAAAATTCTGCATCTGAGAAAGCACCTTGATAGGGTCCAAGAATCCTCGACGCCGTGCTACATTCCTGACTAAATATTTCCAAGGGAACCATTTCCACTTCATAAACTCTCCTTTAAAGTTTGTTTCATGTTTTTATTATAGGCAGGAATGGTTGCAGAAATAAATTCGCTAAAACACGGAAGAATCTACGTGGTAGTACGTAGAAATAAATTAATTCTTGAATTTTATATCAACTATTAGAGGAAGGTGGTCCGAAGCGATTTTATCCAAGTCTGTACTTGATACTTCCACATGGGTCACCTCAATTTCAGACCCAACAAAAACATGATCAATCCTACCAACAGGGTAATGACTAAACCAAGTTGCTTGGGGGCTATGGTTATCGAGTTCTTCCTGGGCATCGCGAAGGACTTGTCTGATGTCACGGCATACCTGCGAATTGGGTAAAGCATTAAAATCTCCGCACAAAATGATCGGTTCCCGGCAGACCGGATGGCCCAACCATTCGTCCCCCAACAAAGCCTTTGTTTGATAAATACCTTCCCTAGGAAAAAGCCCCAAATGTGTATTAAAGAAATTGATTTTAGTTCCCCCGATATTTACAGCTGTCCAAATGACTCCCCGAGGCTCCACCATTGAGTTCTTTATTATGCCGGGCAATTGCCCTGCGCGGATTAATTCCATCGGATAGCGGCTTAATACGGCATCGCCATAGCGTTCCTCATCAACGACAACAGACGGATGAAAATGATACATCATTTCTAATTCCTGGGCTATCATGTGCGCTTGGTCCACTTCCCCGGTACGTTTACGCCCCATATCCAACTCTTGAAGTGCAACTATATCCGGTTCATGCCGCCCAATGACACGAGCTATCCTCTGGGGTGAGATTTTTCCATCCATCCCGATACAAGAACGTACATTATAGGTCATGATTCGAATAGTTGCAGGGATAACCTTGGACTTCTCGATAAAAATTCCAGAAGGTTGACTTAAATCTGCCGGTATCGGACGTTTTAAAAATCGCATGGCTGCAATGCGTAAATCCGTTGGTGTTAAGAAAGTATGCTCTCTATTTTTGGGAAGGATATCAATGGGAAGCAATGCAAAGCCATTTGTTTCCTGTGGACCAGGCCCACCGTGTGAGCCACTTTCTACCGGAAAATTCATGGGTTTATGCCCTGGCCTGAATCCCATAAAAGTAAAATTTCCCGCATTAGGATGATGGCATACACGGATTAAATCTTCTGTTACTTGGCTCAAAAAGGGATGATCCTCTCCCAAGATTATCTTAGCATCCTGCGGCAGAGTAAATTCTCCCTCTGTAGTCCAAACGCGGACTTGATTCCTTTCTTCCGGCAACATAAGGACTGGAATTTTGGCACGATCAACCAATTTTCGTGCGAAGAGGTGCATTTGCTCTTTATTCATCTTTTGCGGCAAATAAATATTTCCAGTCGGCCCCATACTGGTCACCACGAGTTTCTTCTCTAACGAATTTTCTTGGGCATTAATTGGCTGGTTAAAGATTTTTTCAATAAAAGAAATCCCCAAGAACCGGACACGTTGCAACTGTAACCCGTTTTTATCAAAAGGTAGTAAATCGACTGTTGGATCAAACTCTTTAAAAACTTCAGCCACAGCTTCTTGGACACTTCGATTGTGTTTCATGACATAGGAATCAGTGTCTTCCTGTCCATGGTCCGAATAAACCCAAACATCGTAACTGCGGTGAGGGGAATGCAAGGCTTTGTGATAAATTCTTTCAATGGCTCGATCAATTCCTTTCAGGGACCAATGTGCTGATGACGAGGATGGGCCACGGTTATGAGCATGTTCATCATAACCTATAAAATTTAAATGAATAATAGGTAATCCCCGCGTAATATCAATTTTTGCTCCTATAGTCACCAGCTCGCGCAAAAGAACACAGAGCATTGAACGAAGATATATAAACTTCCATTCTTTTTTAAAATTCTCACCTTGAAAAATACTTAACCCAAAATCAATGCCACCCAAAATAAACTCCCATGCTGTCAACACCAGCATCCGCACAACAGAAGGAAGATGAGTTAATGCTAAAATGACAAAATTAACAGGATTGGCATCTTTCCAAATGTGGCTCCATCCCAAAAATGTGGCACAAAAATGTGATTCTTTAGCACCACCCGAGAAAATATTCGAATATGAACTCCCCTCCTCTAAAAGCCCCTGACCTTGGGCCGCCAGTCGTTGCTCAATTTCAATGGCCGCTTCGCTGTCAAACATCCTAAAAATCTTTCCTGTTTGGTGATCCAAAAAATTAAAGGCAGGGACAACCTGTTTTATACCGTAAAATAGTTCTCCTTGTACCGATGGTGTACTTGATGGTAGTCCTGGATAATGAGGGTATAATTGATAATACTCTTTTTGAAGGAGACCTTTTAGAAAAGGCATTTCACCACGAGCAAATGCTTGCTTTAGCGCATGGTTGGAGAATCCGTCAATTTGAATAAACACAAGCCCAGGCTCTGTCTCTACCCCTTCTACCCTGGGAAGGCGCAAAAGCCTCGCTGACCATTCACTTAGGGATAACAATCGAGGCAGTTTAGCAAAAAGACTGTTTAATTGCTTCTGTACGGGCTTGTTTGATAAGGGCTCTTTCATGGCGGCACCACCGGCATGCAACATGTTTTTAAACATGTCCCACTCATTTTTCAGACGATTCGCTAGAACATCCCAGGCACTATTTTTGTAATTAAGTGATGTGTATTCTTTGACCCTGACCTGTTGATAAATTTTAAGCAGCCTGTTAGCGCAAATATCAATTGCGAATTCTTTTGTCGTGTTTCGTGCATTTTTCCTCATCTGCTCAAATTCACTAGGATGTTGTTTAATGCACCACGAGAGCGCTTCTACAAAATTATTCTGGTTTTCTCCAAAGATTAACCTCCCGTTGTACCCATCCTTCACAACTTCACGCACCCCAGGTGCATCGACAGCTACCACTGGAACGCCAGCGGCCATCGCTTCAACCAAAACAATACCCTGTGTTTCACTTAAAGAGGCAAAAGCAAAAATATTCATGGCATGATAACAATCAACTAAATCCTGGCCTTTTAGAACACCAGCTAAATGAAATCTTTTCCCGACACCCTGATCGTCAAAAATTTTTTTGATCGTATCCTTAAGTGGCCCATCCCCACCAACCAAAAAATGAACTTTCGTATCTTTTTTTAAGTAATCCATAACGCTACGACTTAAGAAGTCTAAATTTTTTTCTGTGGCCAGACGCCCAATACAACCGATGATGACGGCGTCTGGAGGAATTCCCAAACGTTTACGAATAACATCCCCATGTCCTTTAGAAAATTTCTGCAAATCTACACCCGTTGGAGCTACTTCAATCGGTGTTGTAACACCACGTTCTAAAAGTATGGCGCGAACACTTTCGCTGGGAACGATCACTTGAGTTGCCAGATTCGCGTAACCCGTAAAAAGCTCAATAATAAAACGCTTCATCTCTTCATTTTGGATCGGTAAATAATGCATGTGTTGTTCAAACATCGTATGATGCGTAAATACCAATGGTATACGGTATTGACTGCTGAGCCTCAAAGCAATACTTCCCATCCAAAAAGGATGATGGCAATGGATAATATCCGGTTTAAAAGTTTTCATTAGCTCTGGCAAAAGACTCGACATCGGATAAAAGATTCAAAAATTAGAATGGTTAAAATTCTGAATGGCACGCAGACGTATCACACCGACTTCATCGGGTGGCACGCCCTCACATTCGGGAGCGACAATAACGACTTCATGTCCCAATTTTTCAAACTCAAACGCAAAGGAACGAATGGATTCTTCTATCCCTCCAACCATGGGTGCATAGGTGTTTGTCATCATGAGAATCTTCATTGTTTATCCTTTAATTCTATAAGTGCTTTTCTTGCCGCCAAGCATATGGCATCGTAAGAATTTTTTGAACCCATCATCATTCCTTCCTTTTCCAAATCTTCAGGAAGCAACGATTTTCCGAATCTAACTCTGATAGAATGACGTTTGGGATACTTGGCAGTACTAGGCCACGCCTCATGAGTTCCTTCAATAGCCACAGGCACTAGCATTGCTTACGTCACCTTAGCCAATACACCAAAACCCTTTTTAAAT
>CAZKUL010000055.1:0-17120 GCA_964555945.1 uncultured Planctomycetales bacterium | reverse complement strand
GAAGAAGATTATTTTTCATTACAAAAACATAGAAGTATCGATCGTCATTCTGAGCGAAGCGAAGAATCTAAAAGTGCCTTAAGATCCTTCGCTTACGCTCAGGATGACAAATGTCATAGTATCGCATCTAAAATCATCAAAGCAATCATCCTCCCCGAACTCCAACGCGAAGTCAACGAAGACAAAAATTTCGCCCCCTTAAGACAAGTCTACAGCGGCATGCTTTTAGCCACTTGGTTTAAACGCACCCTTAAAACATCCCTATTAGGCCAAATTTATGCCAATAAGGCCAAGACCAAGGGTTTAGGCTATATGTCATCCCGCAATCAAACGCACATGTCATCCCCGAATGCATTTATCGGGGATCCACAATACATCTACCAACAATACATCAAGGCATACAAAAAGGGAGTGTTTAATTTCATCAAAGAGGATATGGACAAATACACCAATGAGACGGTCCCAAGGAAGTATTTTTCAGGGGGGGCAGGCAGTTTTGATATGGCACAGGCCACTTTTGGGCGTAATGTTATTGGAATAACAGATAATGAAGCGGTCGGTAACCCAGCCATGTTTCATGATGAGGAGAAAATGGATATGGCCACCGTAGCCTTGGAAAGAAACGGGGCGATGAACGCGCCAGATGCGGCGATGACATCAGAGAGGGGGCAACGGGCAGATAGGGCGATGATGACTCAAGAAAGATTGACTACAGTTGATGCATTGGGAATCATTAGCAAAGTATTTACTGAAAAAGAACTGACGAATACCTGGGATTTACAAGGAAATCTTAATGTGGGAAAATTGCTATTATTTAAACCACATAAGGAATTCTTGGCCAGTGTTTGGCTGCCGCATTTTCAACAAATCATGCAGGAGAGAGGGTTATCGTCACAGGAATTTATGAGGGAGATTAATGAGGAGAAATTTGACGCGGAAACAATCAAATTCCTCAAAGCCCCCCTTTCTAATGGAGGTAATGTTCGATCCCAAAATGAAGAGATAGTGGGCATGGATACAGAAGCGTTTAAGAAAGAGTTGATTGAGAGGATTGGGGTATTGGCCAAAAGCGGTGATCACCGATTAAAGGTGGATTTAGGAGGGACCTTATATCAAGAGATCAACAATGTAACAGATATTTTGGAAAGGACTTTAGAAGAGGTGGCGCGTGAAAATGGAGTAACTGATCCGATTGGGGCCCATGAATGGATTAAAGGTTGGCAGGTTAGAATCAGGGGGATGAGCCTTAACACTTCATATTTATACTATATGAGAAGGAGTATAGATAATTCCGGGGATTTCTTTCAAAGGAAGTGGGTGCAGCTTGAATATATAGATTTGTTAGATCAGCGACAATGGCCGCGATTAACGCAAGACCCTGCTGATTTATTGATAGTGTCCAGGAGTTTATATCTTGGAAAATGGAATTTCCTCATGCAGGGAAGTTTAGAAAAAGATCTAAATATGGCATTCTTGAATAATGTCGATAAATTTGTTAAAAGCAAAGGCATTTTTGTTACAGAAATTCCACGAACAGATCAAGTAGAAAGAGGGCTTGAGCCTGCCCCTATGCCTTCAGGCTTTAATGGTGTTATGACAAGCGACGGACATAGAAGTGGCGTATTTACGAAAAATGCGGCAATGATGCATCGAGGGGCAGGGGAAAAAGATGCGGCGATAATATCAAATCAGATTATCGTGAAAGATAAAATCAAGCGTTTGGGTTTGAAAATAGGGGATATTGTTAGGCTAGAGTATGGCCAGGTAGATTTGGATTTGGGATTGATCAACAAACAAGAATCAGAAGGCCGGGTTGTTGATTTAGATCAAGATGTGATTACGATCCATGTCGATGGAAATGATAAAATTTTTCCGCTAGGTCAGAGCATATGGTCAAATGAGCAATATGTTTTAAACGATATTGACAGGAATGGCTTGACGGAAACATCTTTGTGGGAAAAGATGGTCACGTCGATAGTGGGAAATATGCCCCCAAGAAGAGATTCGGGTGCCCCTGGGCTGGCCATCATTCAGGATCGAAAAATTGTTTTTGCAAGTCAGGTCCCATTGACTAAGGAGGATTTAATTGCAAAATCCAGGAAATTGCTATTGATCAAGAATGCTATTAGCACAAGCAGGAATTTAGATTTTCAAATGTTACCTGCCATCATGATGCGGGTCCCTGCTTTCTACCATCATTTCGAGGAATGGGCGCTCATAGGCCAGTTTATTTTGGAACTTATTGGAAACGCATTATATCGGGGAAGGAAAGATGGAAAGATATTATCTGTTACTACAAATTTAACATTTTATGAAAGCCCTTTAGGTCATCCAGTATTGCAGTTGGAGATTAGTCAACCCTATATTGGAGAAGGCTGGGATATGATCCGAGAGAATGCCAGACTTCCTTTGGATCAGTTAGTGGATAAAAAATCTCGACCCAAGGGAAAATTTCTTCTTAATCAAGGGATGGGATTAGGATTATATGCCTTTTTGGCAATAAGAAAAAGGCCAATGAGGCTTGAATATCAAAGGATCAAAAATGGCATGAAAACTACGCTTTGGATCATGGCAGATCAAACTCCAGAAAGTTTTTTCAGCCCAGCGGAAGGTAGGGCGAGGAGACGGGAGGGCGCAGATGGGGCGATGGCAGCAAATTTGAATATTGAAGATAATTCGATAGGAATTGCAGGGGCCAAACAAAGATTAGGTGGGATTCTTGGATTTTTGGATGATGAGGAAGAACCTAAATTTTTTAATGAGTTACAATCTATCAAGGACATAGATACACTAATGGATTTTGTTTTAAGGCTTTTACTTCACTATAAATTTGAAAGTTTTAGCATAATATATCATGGCCTTTTATTGACTAAACTTCAGCAATCTATAAATCCACAGCAAGTAGATTACGCCATGAAAGGTGTTGATCAAACTATACCCGGCGGGATCGATTTAAACTCCGCCAATCTCGCCATGACCATCAAGCGTGATGGCAATGGCATGCCTATGTTGAGCCAGCAAGACCTGGCCCAACTTAGTCGTAATATGGAAGGCCTTGACCCTGTTATTATTTCCATCAAACCCGCCAGCCAAACGGCGTTGTTTGAAGAGCTTGTCGCTCATCCCTAGCTTCCCAAAATATTAATCCCGCATTCTTTAAGAAGACCCATCAATTTGTTGAGAGGCAGTCCCAATAGATTAAAATAACTACCCTCAATCTTTTCAACAAGCATGGCCCCTTTTCCGGTCTTGGCATATCCGCCTAAATGGTCTAGAGGATTGATAATGCTAACATAGTGATCCATCTCATCATCCGATAAGGTTTGTAAATAGACCTTAGTTTTATCATGCCTGGTGTTTATCCGTCCCGTTGATATGTCCCAAACAGCAATTCCTGAGAAAATAGAGTGGGGTTCATGCATCAATTGTTTAAGCATTTCTTTGGCTTCAGAGAGATCTCTTGGTTTTAAAATTAATTGATCATCACAGGATAAAATGGCTGAATCACAGCCAATAATGACAACGTTTTTATCTTGCAACATGTCAGGGTCGTGTTTGATCTTGATTAAGGCATTATGGATGACAAAGTCGATGATGCCCTGGTCTTCACGGGTATCGGTCGCTGTTTTTTCATGATTTACCGCTATTGAAAATGGCAGGCCAAGATAGCCCATCACGGATGCACAGTCTGCTGAATCTGAAGACAGGATTATTTTTTTCAAAGGGTTCTTAGGGGTAATTAATCAGCTTTTGACGCGGATTTTTTCTTCCTGACCGTTGTTAAGGACAGTGATGGTGTTTAAATTGATTTTGAGGATCTTGATCCCGTCCACCTCATCGCCTTCCTGGTAGACCTGGTCATTGATAAGGACAAGATTGCTCGTGCCATTTGACATGACCCCATGGATGTTGAGCGTCTGGGGTGTCGTTGGTGGGTTTGTATTGGAAACGGCCGGCAGGCTGGCTGGATTTGGTGCGTTACCTGGGCTTGTCGGATTAAGGGGCTTCGTCACCGCAACGGGACTTGCCGGTTGAGCGGGGGAAGGCGGCAGAACGGTAATCTTGGCCAAGGGTGTCAGGACTTTGGGGGTCTGGGGACCTGCCTCAGGGTGTTTATTCTTATGGACCAATTGATCAAATTGCTCCGTGACCCATCGGTCTGCTTTAGGAAAATAGGTATGCAATTGCGCGTAGCAAAATACAAAGGATCCTATGGTAATGGCGATGGCAGCAAGAAAGGCGAGGATCGATCTGGCCTTATTCTCTTTGGCCGGCAAGTGTTCAATCGCGGGGAGAACATCATCAGGATTTCTTGGCGGTGGATCGGAGAAGACACTTTCAAATTTCGGCGGTTCAGTTAGTGCCGGAGGTGATTGTGTGGTATCAGCCTTGGGGCCTGACTTTTCCTGGACCTTTTTAAGGGCGTCGTGAATGATACTCATAAGCGTATTGTGTTTCCTTGGCGCTTTCCTGGATCAGGGAATGGTCAATGCTAAAGACACCTTTGGTAAATCCGGCCAGCAGGGCGCGGTCGCAGAGGATATTGATGACACGCGGTGTTCCTTTGGAAATTTCATAAATGGTCTCGAAGGCTTGAGGCGTAAATTGAAGTTTGGGGTCAGCACCGGCGACCTTGAGGCGGTGATTGATGTATTGGGCAACTTCTTCTTTTTGCAAGGGAAGCATATGGTAATGGACGCTCACCCGCTGGGTCAGTTGGCGCAGGGCGGGATTTTTGAGTTTATCACTCAATTCAGGCTGGCCGACCAAAATGATCTGGAGTAACTTTTCTTTTTCTGTTTCAAGATTGGACAAAAGCCTGATTTGTTCCAGCTGGCGGACGTTCAAGCTTTGGCATTCGTCAATAATGACGACCACATTATTCCCTTGGACGGATTCTTCAATCAAAAATAAACTGATGGCCCCGACCAGGTCAAGTTTGGTTTTCTTGACATAAGAGATCCCCAAATCATTGATGATCATCTGCAGCAATTGCAAATCCGAGAAATTGGGGTTTAAGATAAGGGCTGTTTTAACAGATTTGTCCAAGCGGTTAAGCAGGGTACGGCAAAGGGTCGTTTTGCCCGTGCCGATCTCGCCGGTGACCACCACAATGCCCCGGCGTGAGGCAATCCCGTAGACCAAGTGACTGAAGGCCTCTTCATGGCGTGAAGAAGGAAAAAAGAAGTCCGGGTCCGAGGTGGTATTGAAGGGCAGCTCTTTGAGCTTGTAAAAATCCTTATACATTACCTTGAATATATATCATTATTTTGGCATAATCAAGTCATGATTGTAAAAACTGAAGGCCTTGTCCTTAAGAGTTTTGATTTCCGTGAGACCAGCCGGATCGCCACGTTTTTAACGCGTGACTACGGCAAGGTCAAAGGGGTGTTAAAAGGCATCCGCAAAGACCCCAGGAAATTCGGGTCCAGCGTCGATACATTTTCCCTTAATGATATTGTCTATTACCAATACCGCAACAGTGACATCCATTTGGTCAGCCAGTGCGATATGAAGAATTTCTTTTCAGGCTTACGCCAGGATTTGGAGCGCATGACGGCAGCGAGCTATGCCACGGAATTGATCGATACGCTGATGCCGGTGGAAGAAAAGAACCTGGAGATTTATAATTTAATGCAGGCATTTTTGATAGGCCTGCAAACGACCAAGGATGTCAGCAAGCTCGTCCAAACGTTCCAAATTAAAATCCTCTCCCTGTCCGGTTTTCGACCCCATTTGGAGACCTGTGTTTCGTGCCTTAAGAGTGTCGCGCAAGCCCCACGCTTCAGTCTTCGTTTAGGAGGACTTTTGTGCGGCGTATGCAAGGACGCTGCCGGCGAGGCCACGCCCATTTCATTAGGAGCTGTGGCGTCCATCCTGCATATCCAGCGGAATAATTGGGAAGCCGCCCTGCGTTTAGGGATGGCACCCTTTATTAAAAAAGAACTCAAGTATGTCCTAAATCACTTTTTGGTCTTTCATCTAGAACGCCATCTGCGCTCAACGAGGTTCTTAACATGAGAAAAAATAACCCGTCATCGCGAGGCGGCGAAGCTGCCGTGGCGATCTCTACCATTTTCGCGCTTTGTCTTTTATCAGGCTGCACATCCACTAAGGCCATTTACAGGAATTATGATACCATGGTCCACGTGGACAAGGGGGTGGATGCCGAAGCGGCCAAGATCATGGCCCAAAGAATGTTGATTGATACCGAAGTAAGGGACGATTACAGGGTTTCGTTTCCTGACATTAAAACGGGTTCTATGGTTTACAAATATCCGGATTATTGGTTTGTGGTCTTCGGTCACAATTTTATGGAACCCCTGTCCCAAAATGCCTTGACACCGACGTATAGGGAATTAGTGGAGACCGAGTATTTGGTAGTTATCAATAAAAAGACCGGAAAAATGCCATTCTATGGCCAATGGTATCCCAAACGCGAGAATGATTTTGACTGGGTCTTTGACCAGCACGCCTACAACCGCAAAGACCCCCTCGTCCTCCCGCCAGGCAAGCAGAGCAAGGAAATGTTTTAGAAAAAATTGGGACGTCTACCAATTTTTCGTAAGGTAGAGACGCCATTTATGGCGTCTATTATCTAAGCAACAGGTTTCGCCAACACCGTCTTCGAATTCGGGCTCAGCGCTCCTTGATCATCGGCCACGACTAAATAATAATATGAACTGCCATTAGTGACCGTTGTGTCCGTATAGGTCATGCTGGTCACTCCCGTGGCTAAGGTGACCCAAGTCCCTCCAACGGGAGCCCTTTTGACAATATAAGAACTCGCCGCTGTAACTGTGTTCCAAGCTAGCACCACTTGACCGCTGCCCACACCTGCCGTAAGGCCAGTGGGTGCGGGGGGTGCAGGTGGTACAGACATGGCATTGACAACTGTGGAGTTCGGGCTTGAGCCTGCGATGTTGATCGCCTTGACAAAATAAAAATAACGGGTGCCATCGCTCACGGTTGTGTCCGTAAATGACGTCTGAGTCACCCCCGTGGCAAGCACGGAGTAGGTGCCACCGCTCGGAGCTCTTTCAACCGTGTATGACGTTGCGTTGCTACTGGCACTCCAGCTAAGGGCCACCTGGCCGTCACCAGCGCTCGCCGACAGATTGGCGGGGGTTGAGGGTTTGGGCGGCATAGGTTTGGCGTGGACTATCGCTGAATTAGGACTTACGGCTCCCGCATAAACGGCGGCAACAAGATAATTATAGGCCGTTCCATTGGTCACCGTGGTGTCGGTATAGGTGGTCGTGGTCAATCCTGTAGTAATCCAGGCCCAGGTTCCACCGCTGACAGCTCTTTTAATTTCATAGGACGTGGCGCCTGTACTGGCTGTCCATGATAGTGCTACCTGACTGTTGCCTGCGGTTGCAATAAGATTACTGGGAGCCTGAGGCGCAATCGTGACGCCGATCTGGGCAGAGTTGGGGCCTTCCCCTGCCCCGTCAACTGCTGAGACAACATAATAATAGGTAGTCGCACTGCTAACCGAACTATCGACAGCTGTATTTGTCGTCACACTGACAATCGTGCTATAAGGACCGCGACTGGTTGTTGCTCTTTTAATATTGTAGGATGTGGCTATAGGATTAGCGGTCCAGGACAATGTCACCTGTCCCACTTGTCTTGTTGCTTTGAGTCCAGCGGGCGCTGAAGGTGGCGGTTCAGGTGTGGCGCTGACTTCTAAAGAACTTGGACTCTGCCCACCGGCATTGACCGCTGTAACAACATAATAATAGGTCGTTCCATTAGTCGCCGGGGTGTCTAAATAGGTGGGATTTCCCCAACTATTAACGCTGGTCACTGAAGAGGCGATCGTGGTATATGGACCTCCGCTTACAGTTGACCTTTCGACACTGTATGATGTCGCTCCCTTACTGGCAAACCAGGCCAAGGATATCTGATTATTCTCTGCGGTGGCCATCAATCCGACCGGGGGTGACAGGGCCACATTTATTACGACTAACATTGAAGATTTCATGCCTCGGGAGTTAATAGCCGTAAAATTCAAACTATAAATTCCGGTCCCCTGGTTATTGGGAATAGCCCATGTAAAATTGCCTGTACCGTCACCATTGTCATTAAAAAGGGCACCCGGCATATAGGTGCTTAGATCGCTTCCACCGGCACTTTGGACAGTTAAAGTTAATTTCTTACCTTGAGGATCGGATGCTTCAACTTGGAAATTCACACTTGTACCGACTGTTGCATTGATCGTACTCAGGGGTTGAAAAACCGGAAGAGGTTCGGGTGGAATTGGATAACTAAACACCCCTTGTGCATCAGCCCAAATTAAATGTCCGCTATCCAGCGCAATGGCCGTCTTAATTAAACCAGAAGCGCCAATAGGATCATCTGGCCCATAGGTTAAATCATTCATCTTAATTTCATCGTATTGTTGATTAATAGATACCCAGGCTGTTTTAGATGGGGAAACACTCACTAATAACGGGCGATGGATTGAGCTGGGCGCATTGATGATATAAGGGACATCTGTAATGGTATTATTGACAGGATCCAAGGTGCGCATTGTCCCGGGATAATGTTCGATTATAAAAGGACTATCGGTCAGTGCGTTAATTTGGCTTCTTAGAATATCCGCGCCAGTAAAAGCAATGGGTGATGTTGACTTCGTGTTTGAATCTAAACCAAAAATATCCAAGTTTTCAGTGGTAAAATTTTTTGAATTTGAAAACAAAAAATATAACACATCATGAGGGTCTAAAACGGCCCCTTGCGACCACATGGGATTTACATTATTGAGTACGACATTTTTGTCATTAATAAAATCGAAATAGGATAAATCAACATCATTCAAAATATATTGACCCTTTGAATTAAGACTACCAAGAACATGTGAAATAATAATCTTTCCATTATTAACGGCTTGAATAAACCCGTTTGGTCCGAATGTGCCGGACCAATCATTCTCAAGAATAGTCTGAAGAGAATATTTTAAATTACCCAGGGAGTCAAATATTCCAATGGTGCCATGGATATCTGCTTGTGCAACAATGACATAACCCTGGTTTACATAGACGTTTGCTGGGATTGTTGTATTGAGTTTTATCGTTGTTCCAGTGGCTAAATTATAGACAAATGTATTTGCATAAGGATTTCCGTTGGCATCACGGCCATTGGTCACCCAGGCGACGATATTTCCTTCAACGCTGATAGAAGGCACAAAAATACTGGAAGCGGCTGGTATGGAATATAAGTTTAGGATATTTTGGGCAGGGATAGATACCTGGATCATTTGGGAGGCAGGTACAATTGTCCCCTGTGCCCATACTTGTAGATAGAGATAATAGATGTTTGGTTTTAGAGTAGCCGTGGACCAAGATCCTAATAAACCATTGGCCACCGCTTGCGCTCCGGAATTGATAGTAACCCATTGGGTTGGCGTATCCTTGGAACTATAAGAAAGGGTGTAATGATCAAAATTTGCTGAGGAGTTTGCGGTCCCATTAACCAGTACTACACCATTGGCTTGACTAAGCATTCCAGGTGATGGTGATGTGATTTGAGCATAAGGGATGTTGGCGATACTTAACACTTTAAAAGTATCAATAAGGCCTGCCCCAGGCAATCCTGGTAAAGGATTTGCGGACAAATCGATGGCTTCTCTCACTTCATCCGGAGTGAAATTAGGATGGACCGATAATACCAGCGCTGCCTCTCCACTCACATGAGGGCAGGCCATGGAGGTCCCAGCCTGTCGAAGATAATTCATGCCTACAATAAGATTAGAAGGACACAAACTAGGATCACAAATAGAAGATTTTAAAGATAAAATGCCTCTAATATCAGAAGACAGCCCACTGCCCGGAGCAGTGACATCGACAAGTTTCCCATAATTGCTAAAGTACGCCAGTGAATTGCTCGGATCTGAAGCAGCAACCACGATAGGTTTATGATCGGTCATGTTCTGAGGACTAAAATTTAAAACATCTGTTGAACTATTTCCAGCCGCAAAAACCACAACAGATCCCGCATTTTCTGCCGTTCGCACGGCATCTTCAGCCACTGGGTTAGAAGGACAGGCCGTTGAGCATCCCCAGCTATTACTGATGACCTTGGCGCCATTTCTCGCTGCATAGACAATGGCCTGGGATAATACGTCGATGGTACCATTACCTGTATCATCAAGGGCCTTTAAAGGCATGATTTGAGCTTTAGGTGCAATCCCAACAATGCCTATATTGTCATTAGCCACTGCCGCAATCGTTCCAGCGACATGGGTCCCATGGCCAAAATGGTCCATGGGGTCATTATTATTGTCGACAAAATTCCAACCCGGTACAATATTAGCGGCGATATCAGGATGTGTATAATCAACACCTGTATCCACTACCGCTACAATCACTCCTTGGCCTTGGGTGATGTCCCAGGCTTGCGGGGCATTGACAATTTTTACATTCCATAAGTCATCATACGACTGCCCCCAAGATCCATGAGAAGAAAAATAAGGGTCATTAGGAACCATATTGACTGATACCTTATAATCTGGTTGGGCATACGCCACATTCGGGTCATTTTGGAAATCCTTGACAGCTTTACTGACATCATTTCCTGGGGCCATTTCCAAAACATAAACATCCTGACTAGCGAAATCATCTAAAACAGCAGCTTTTTGGGCTTCAGCAGCATTTCTGGGGACAGGTCTTGATCCAATTTTCCGAAATACCTTATGCATACTTTGAACATGATATTTTACGTGTAGGGCATTTATAGAACCGGTGCCATGAATGAATTGAATGGGGACTTCGCCGCCGTTTTGGGACAACTGGACAATGCTTGCGGCCATAGGAGTAAGCACATTTTTCTTATATTTCACAATAATTCTATCCGTTAAATAGGTGGATGTTGGACTATGGGTGGCAGAAGATACTTGGGCATTCGCATAAACCGAAAGAAGTGAAAATACCATGGCAACCAAGATACAGATCCAATTCCTTTTTATAAATTTCATATCCCCTCCCTCATAAATAAGAAAAATTGAATGACGCGGTTCTCTACTAAAAAGAAACGTGCTAACATTCGGGGCCTCAGGGAAATTGTGTCCCTGAAAGTTGCGCCGTTATGTAGCTCGACTACCTTGTCCTGCTCAACCAAAACATTTGGTCTTGCAGAGATTTATGCCTGACCCTTTGAGTATGCCATTTAAAAACGATAAAAACAAGGGGCCTTGATGGTTCGTAAGAAAACGTTTACTCTAAGAATTAGCGACGGGCATATAACTACATATTAAACATCTCTTAAAAGAAATTTTTAATTATTTCTTGGTAAATGAGATTAAATTAAGGGGAAATAAGTATAAAAAATTGGTAAAAAATTGGGACACATTAAAAAATTGGGACACATTGAATTAATTTTCTTAATTCAATGTGTCCCAATTTTTCCTGAGCAATCAATCGTCATCCTGAGCGCAGCGAAGGATCTCTAAAGAATTTATCTAAGCAACAGGCTTTGCCAGCACCGTCTTCGAATTCGGGCTCAGTGCTCCTTGCTCAAAGGCCACGACTAAATAATAATAAGAAGTGCCGTTAGCGACCGTTGTGTCCGTATAGCTCGTGCTGGTCACTCCCGTGGCTAAGGTGACCCAAGTCCCTCCAACGGGGGCCCTTTTGACAATATAGGAACTCGCCGCTGTAACTGTGTTCCAAGTTAGCACCACTTGACCGTTGCCCGCACCTGCCGTAAGGCCAGTGGGTGCGGGGGGTGCAGGTGGTACAGGCATGGCATTGACGACTGTGGAGTTGGGGCTTGACCCTGCGATGTTGACCGCCTTGACAAAATAAAAATAACGGGTGCCGTTGCTGACTGTTGTGTCCGTATAAGAAGGCAGAGTCACGCCGGTGGCAAGGACCGACCATGTCCCGCTGCTGGGACGTCCTTCAATGGTATAGGATGTTGCCTCGCTACTGGGGCTCCAGCTAAGGGCCACCTGGCCATCACCTGGGACCGCCGCCAGATTGGCGGGGGTTGAGGGTTTTGGTGGATCAGGCAGAACACGGACTGATGTAGAATTCGCCGTCTGTCCCCCCACGCTGACCGCTTGCGCAATATACGCGTAATAGGTACCATTGATCACAGTGGTATCTGTATAAGTCAATTGGGTCAGTCCTGTGACAATCTTGATCCAGGTACCACCACTAACAAGTCTCAATACATTGTAGGACACAGCTCCCGTACTGGCATTCCAGGTCAGTGCTACTTGTGCATCGCTCGGGGAAGCCGTAAGTCCCGTAGGCGCTGAGGGCGGTGTTACGGCCTTGGCACTGGTTGATTGGGCGGAAGTACTGCCGAATGCGTCATAGGCCGAGACAGTATAGGTATATGTCGTTGCCGGGGATAATCCTGTGTCTGAATAAGAAGTTGTGCTACTGCTGGCGGACAAAACACCATTTCGATAAATATTATATCCACTGACAACTCCATAACTGTCTGTGGAAGCCTGCCAAATCAAATTAACGGCAGTTGAAGACGCTGCCTTGGCGCTAAGGCCTGTCGGTACGTTTGGGGGTGGGGCTTGAGGCGTGGCACTGACCTCAGTAGAATTGGCGCTTTCCCCTTTTATATTGGCTCCTGAGACAACATAGTAATAGATAGTCCCATAGGTGACCGGCGTGTCGGTATAAGTCGTCGTAGGGTCCAAGGTCGAGGCAATGGTGGTATAAGGCCCGCCGCTGACTGTTGAGCGTTTAACATTGTAGGAACTGGATCCCACGCTGACAGCCCATGTCAACTGTATTTGAGAAAGGTTGCCTATCTGCACGGCGTTAAGACGCGTAGGTACGGATGGAAATGGCGACACAGGCGTTGCGTTGACTTCAGCTGAATTCGGGCCTTCGCCTGCGGTATTGACCGCTGAGACGACATAAAAATAGGTCGTTCCGTTATTCAAATGGAGATCTAAATAATTAATAGGACCGGGACTATTGGCAGGTACTGTCATCGCAGCAACAGTGGTGTAAGGTCCGCCGCTGACAGTCGCTCTTTTCACATTGTATTGTGTAATGCCGTTAATCGGTGACCAGGACAAGGAAACTTGAAAATTACCTGGGACTGCTGTAAGGCCGCTCGGTGCTGGCGGTACGCTGGAAAGGGGAGTGGCGCTGACCTGGGCAGAGTTGGAAGACTCTCCTGCATAACTGACGCCGGAAACAACATAATAATAAGTGGTACTGCTATTTGTCGCGGTAGTGTCCGTATAATTCGTGGCAGTGACGTTGTTAATGGTCGTATAACCGCTTCCATTAACAGTTGATCTTTTAATGTTATAAGATGTTGCCCCATTGCTGCTGTTCCAGGACAATGACACACTGCCAATGCCGGGAGTGGCTGCCAATGCTGTTGGGGTCGCAGGCGGAAGGATGATTACCCCCGACGGAGAGTTTGGACTCTCACCATAAGTATTCACCGCTGAGACCACGTAGTAGTAAACGCCTCCAGGGATGATCGAGGCATCCGTATAATTTGTAGGAACCGCTGAGGCTATGGTCGTGTAAGGGCCTCCGCTGGTGGTAGATCTTTTGACATTGTACGAAGTCGCTGTTGGACTAGAGCTCCATGTTAGCAGCACCTGGGGATTACCGGCCCCAAGTTCTAGGGAAAATCTAAGGTTGCTTGGCGCCGATGGCGGTGTATTAGCAGCCAAGGTCGTCCCAATGACAGGCGCAGATTTGGCAGAGGTATTTCCATTAGCATCAAAGGCGCTAACTGTATACGAGTAAGATGTTGCCGGTGAAAGCCCTTCATTGTCCAGGAAGGAAGTAGATCCCCCGTCCCCAATCGGCGTGTTGTTACGGTATACTTCATACCCGGAAACTCCAATGGGATCAGTTGAAGGAGACCAGGAAATATAAATGCTGTTTTGTGTCGTGGTCCCGATGCTGACGTTGGCCGGCGCGGTAGGAGGCACGGTGCTAAGGGTCGTGGCATTGACTTGCGCGGAATTTCCACTTTCTCCTATCACGTTTACAGCGGTAACAACATAATAATAAAATGTCCCTTGGATGACAGTGCCATCGGTATAGCCAGCACTCGTAGAACTGCCAACCGTAGTGTATGGGCCACCGTTGGTCAATGATCTTTTGACATTGTAGGAGGAGGCTCCAGGACTGAGGGTCCAGGTTACTGTTAGGGTCGAAACATGCGGGTAGATGGCAACATTAGTGGGCGGCATGGGTAACGCAATAACAGGTGTGGCGCTGACAATATTAGAATTCGCATCACTACCTCCATTATCGGCCGCAACATAATAGTAATAAGTAATGCCATTGCTCACAGATGTGTCCGTAAAGGAAGGAGCGATTACAGGAGCAGCGGCAATTAATTCATAAGTCGCCCCGCCATTGAACGATTTATAAATATAATAAACTTGCGCTCCAATACTATTGGTCCATGACAGATTTACGGTGGCATTTCCGGGGGTTGCAGTAAGGATAGGTACTGTTGGGGCAGGAGGCAAGGTCTTCCCAATAACAGGCGCGGATTGCACGGAGACATTGCCAGCAGCGTCGTACGCGGCAATGGTATAGGTGTACTTTGTTGTTGAACTCAGATCAGTATCGAAATACTCATTATAGGGTGTTACTGCCACCTCCACGCCTTGGCGAAATATTTTGTAACCGGCAACGCCGACGTTATCTGTGGAAGGGGTCCAGAGAATATCAAGGCTGTTCGCGGTTGCAGTACCGATGCTGACATTGGTTGGCACCGTTGGTGGTAAGAGATCAGGGGTCACGGCCACAAGTACTGGGGCACTTTGCGCTGAAACATTCCCGACCGCATCCAAAGCAACGACTGTGTAGGTGTAGGTATTATTTTGAATGACAGTTGTATCATCGTAACTCGTAACCGATGTTGTGCCGACAGGCGATCCATTTCTGAGAATTTGATAACCAGTAACACCTACATTGTCCGTTGACGGGTTCCAGGTCAATTTGGCATCAACCGGAGAAATATCAGTTCCCACGAGGCCTGTAGGCGCTGAGGGCGGTTGATTATCAATCGAGGCGCTGGCTTGTGTAGAATTCGCCGTTTCTCCATTGCCATCGACCGCGGAGACAACGTAATAGTTGACCCCATCGCCGGGGTTCGTATCAATATAATTGGGGACAGTGGGCGAGGCAATGGTAGTATAAGGACCGCCGCTGGTCATTGATCTTTTGACATTATAAGACGTAGCCCTGAAATTACAAACCCAGGAGAGTGTAATGTGTGTTTGACCGCCAATGGCTTTTAATCCATAGGGTGCCGTTAAGTTGCTGCTGACAAGGTCATTAAACAAGTTTGCTCCGTTAAATGAGCCCAAACCTATGGCATCGTCAAATCCAGGTTCGGCTGGATAATGTTGGTTATTTCCTGTCGTTATATCGTGAAAATCATTGGCATAGTTGTTGCTTAGCGCGATTTGATAAAGATAAGGATTGGCAAATCCCAAAGGTCCGTTTGTCCCAAGGGTCTGGTTGACCAAAGACATAAAGGAAGCCCATATCGGTGCGGATAAACTTGAACCCCAAAATCCTCCCCAATAGCCAGGAACACCCGTGATATAAAAAGAATAGGCGGTTGAAGGATCGGCTGTCAGGGCAACATCAGGCACATTACGATTGGTCGTCGACACTAAAGCCGCGGCAACGGCACCCGAAGCGGCCGTTGTCTGATAAGAAGGGATTGACTGCAAGGCGCTGATGCCGCCTCCGCCGTGGAGAGAAGCAGTTTCACTTTGATAGGTCCTATCAGTATTAATTGATAATGCGCTGATCCCAACGCCGGTAACATAGGGCTGGGCCGCAGGTTCAAGAACGGATAATGTAGAACCATCGGAATAGGCACCGCTATCACCCGCGGCTGCAAATACCGCTTGTCCCTGGACCGCCAATTGTTGAAAAATGATGTTATCAGTACTGATGGTTGGCGAATCTGGTTCCGCGCTACCCCATGAACAGCTGATAATTTTTGCTGTGTCATCCTGGGCAATTTGGTTCCATTCATCAGCCCAAGCCGGAAATGTATTGGGGGCTTCATACACCAAAATCTTGCTGGCGCCAGGGGCAAACGCTGTCATCAATTCAATATCAAGGGTCACTTCATAATTTCCTCCTGTGCCCGTGGAAACTCCGTTAAAGCCATCAATTAAAATATTCTGTAACGGAACACCCGGAAGGCTAAAATAGGTATCATAGGCAGCAATATCACTACTGACATAGCCATCCATTTCAAAAAGAGCGAGAGTTTGCCCTGCTCCGGTCGCAGGGACAGCATTGAGATTATAAGCCGTTTTCACATCATTGGGAGCTACGTAGCTCCCTGGACCTGTAAAAGCTGGCATAATGGCTAATTTTTTAGTTAACCCTGTGATGGCTGTAGGGGGTGTTTTGGGCGCAACTTGATGATAATGCGCTTGATACTTTGCCAAATTATCCAATCCGCCAATGGCTAAAATTTTACCGGCTAACGGTGTAGGAATGGTTGGATCAGTATCAGGAGAAAAAAATGGTGTGCCGTCAGCTTTTTGATAATGATTGATATGCAGGCCAAAAGCCTGCTCGATGGCCCGAACAGGTCCGGTAGCGCTCAAAACAGTGCCATTTTGAGATTGGCCAGTCACAGAAAAACCTTTTTTATTAAGGAAGCCTTGGATTTCTTGAGTATCAATCGAGGAAGCGCCAAATTGTTGGGCAAATTGCTTGGGCGTTAAAAATTGATGAAAATTAGGACTTTTAGGATCATAGAGACCCTTGAGCAGGGTCGTTAATTGCGATTGGTTCTGCAAGGGTAAAATAATCTTAATGTTCACCGTTTCCGAAGAAAGAGCGTGGTATTTAAAGAGAGCTGTGGATTTTTTTACAGCAGAGGGAACGTGGCCGGTTAAAGTCTGGCTGCCGTCCCTATTATTCTTGATCAGCGCTGAGAACGGGTCCGCAAAAGTGTTTCCAGTTAAAGTCATACTGCCAACAACAACGCAAATAAAAGTAGAAAGCAAACGGAATAATCTCATGTCATTCTCCTTAAGAATTGTCATTTTGGGTCTATTAGAAATGGGATATTCATTTTTTGTAATCCTTAAGCCGTTATAAGTACGTTATTCCCTCCCCCTTGTG